>DASXLU010000302.1:0-7890 GCA_036496065.1 Candidatus Acidiferrum sp. | reverse complement strand
AGTTTGCCCAATAATTCTCGAGTCTGCGCAGGCGGTGTCGACGATTTCAGATTATTCGCGAGAGTTTTTCTTTTTTGTGCGAAGCATCGCTTAACGAAGTCTAAAAATGGCTCGGGCGCAACGCCTTCGAGTTTTGAACCTCGGCCTGGAAACCGCAGATTTACCAGCGCGGAATCGACTTCCGGCGGCGGACTGAACGCTCCGCGTGGAATCCTGAGTGCCAGGTCCGGCCTCGAGTAGAACTGGGTGACGACTGAAAGATAGCCGTACTCACTGTTCCCGGGCTCTGCCGCAAGCCGCTCCGCCACTTCCACCTGAATCACGATGTGGATGGCATCAATCTGCGAGGCGAATGAGAAAAAATGATGAAGGATAGGGGAGGTGATGTAGTACGGCAGATTCCCATAGATACGCATCCGCCGTCCCGCCGCAATCGCTGCCAAATCTGTTTTCAGTACGTCGCCCGGCACGACGGTGAGGTTAGGTTGTTTTCGTGCTTTGCGTTGCAGGTTGGCGATCAGCGGAGGATCGAGTTCCACCGCAAAAACCGGTTTGCCGCTTTGCAGCAAAAGCTCGGTCATCTCTCCGTGGCCTGCGCCCACTTCGATCCAGCAGTAGTCTTTGTCCGCCTCGTTTGGGATGCCTCCCATGCTGTGTGGAGATACACGAATTGCGCGCGCGATCTGCTCGCGCCAGCCTTCGTCTGCCAGAAAGTGTTGACCCAGTCGTTGCCGCGCCATGGTTGTCGATTTGTCAGTCTAACAGCACTTCTTGCACACTCGACGATTTCCCTAACTTGACGATGCGGCTTTGCTCCGCTAGCGTAGAAAATTCGGTCACAACTCATGCGCATCCTCTTCGTTGCTTCGGAAGCTTTACCCTTCGCCAAAACAGGTGGCCTTGCTGACGTGATAGAGGCGCTTCCGCGCGCCCTGGTGAAACTCGGGCATGAAGTTGCGGTGTTCATGCCGCGCTATCGTGGTGTTAAGGCGACGTCAGTGGTCACGCCGAGTTTGACGATATCGCAAGGACTACGCCTGCGGTTTCCCGCAATCACCAGCGGCTCCGTTTCGCGGGGCGTCAGGTATTTTTTTCTCGAGGATCCAGCGTATTTCGACCGCGCAGGAATATATGGCGAGGACAATAAGGATTATCCGGATAACGCCGAACGCTTCACCGAGTTCAGTCGTGCGGCCATTGAACTGGCCAAGCATGTCTGGACCCCCGATGTTATTCATTGCCACGACTGGCAAACCGGGATGGTGCCCGTACTGTTACGCTCATCGTATGGAGACGATCCAGCGGTCAAGGACATTCCAGTTGTTTTCACCATTCACAATCTCGGCTACCAGGGGATATTCCCCAGGCAGGTCTTGGAACTTGCCGGAATTTCGCCAAGTCTTTTCTTTCCTGGCGGGCTTGAATTCTTCGGGAATGTGAATTTCCTGAAGGGCGGCCTGATCTATTCGGATTTTCTGACCACGGTGAGCCGCAAGTACGCCGAAGAAATTCAAACTCCTGAATATGGATTTGCATTGGACGGCGTGATTCGTTCGCGCGCTGATCGTCTTACAGGTATTTTGAATGGCGTGGATTATTCCGCCTGGAGTCCTGACAAGGATTCGCTAATACCAGTGAAATATTCCGTCCGAAATATTGCCGGCAAACAGGCGTGCAAGCAGGCTTTGATCGAAGAATACAAGCTGTTGAACGACAATCCCAAGCGGCCAATCGTGGGAATCGTTTCGCGCTTCGCGGACCAGAAGGGGTTCGACTTGATCTCGCAAATTGCGGGCGAGCTCCTGGCCGAAGATTTGGCGCTGGCTGTTTTGGGTACGGGCGAACCTCGTTATGAAGGATTGTTTCTGGCACTTGCGGCGGATTTTCCCGGTCGCGTTGGCGTGACCATCGCATACGACAATCGGCTCTCGCATCTTATCGAAGCGGGTTCCGATCTGTTCCTGATGCCGTCAAGATACGAGCCATGCGGGCTGAACCAGATATACAGCCTGCGGTACGGGACGGTACCGATCGTACGCGCAACGGGCGGACTGGACGACACGATCGAGCCTTTTGACCTGGAGCACGGCACCGGCACGGGCTTCAAGTTCCAGGAATATACGGGTGCTGCGCTGATGGAAGCGCTTCGTCAGGCGCTGCACTATTACGCAGATGACCGTATCTGGAAGCGTATTCAGTTGAACGGGATGGCCCAGGATTTTTCTTGGAACACGTCGGCGGCCGAATATGCGAAACTATATGAGGCTGCCCGCGCAGCACGAAACCAAAATCCGGTTCCCACATCTAATTAGCTAAGGAAAGCGGCTGCCTTGAAGCAGTCCGTCGAGGACACAAAAAACGTTATGGCTGAAAACATTCTGGCGGTAAATGATGGCAACTTTGAAGCGGAAGTACTGACGGCGAGCAACGCTCAACCCGTCATGGTAGATTTTTGGGCGGAATGGTGCCGCCCCTGCCACATGCTGGCTCCCACGGTGGCGGAAATTGCCCAGGACTTTGCAGGGAAATTGAAGGTTACGAAACTGAACGTCGACGAAGCTATGAATTCTGCTGGCCGCTTCAACATCCGCGGCATCCCCACGCTGCTCGTTTTCAAGAACGGTCAAGTGGTGGAGCAAATCGTTGGCGCAGTTCCCAAGGATCAGATCACCAAGGCTTTGGAACGCCACATCCCGCAACAGTAACGCTTCTTCGTTTCTATGGGCGTCCTCAATCCGGGGACGCCCTTTTTGTTTGTATGTATCACGGGAGGCCGGATGACCAGTGCAACGCCCAAGATAATTCGCTGCCATTGGGCCACGAACGAATTGAATATTCGCTATCACGACGAGGAGTGGGGCGTGCCGGTTCACGACGACCGGCGATGGTTCGAATTCCTCACGCTTGAGGGCGCGCAGGCCGGCTTGAGCTGGGACACCATCCTGCAAAAACGGGAACGCTATCGTGAGGTCTTTTGCAACTTCGATGCGCGCAAAGTGGCGCTTTTCGACGCTAAGAAAAAACGGAAACTCCTAAAGGATCCCGGCATCATTCGCAATCGTCTGAAGGTAGAATCTACGGTTAGCAATGCAAAAGCCTTCTTAGAAGTCCAGAAAGAATTCGGTAGTTTTGACGCTTACGTTTGGGGGTTCGTTGGCGGTTCGCCAATCCAGAATCGACACAAGACATACCGTTCGATACTCGCGGAGACAGCGCTTTCCGTAGCGCTAAGTAAGGATCTTGCGAAACGCAATTTCCGTTTCGTGGGACCCACAATCTGCTACGCGCTAATGCAGGCTACCGGACTGGTGAACGATCATCTGATAAATTGCTTTCGCTATAAGGAGTTATCGCGTTGAACAGCGGCGGCTTTGCTATCGTTTGTCCGTCTCGGGATGCACACTCCCCAGACCGATCTCCATGGGTACATCTTTAGGCAGGACCGCTTCGCGTCCGCGCGACAAAAAGTTGGTGTAGATCGACGCGGATGCTCCATACGCAGAAAACACGATCGACACTACATTGGATTTCGCGGCAAGGCCAATTAATGTCCCCGCCAATCCAAATCCTGAAGCCCCAGCACCCGCACGAACAACAGGATCGCCCCCAGCTTCGCTGAAATTTCCGCGATCAACGTCTGGATGTGCCGCCGCCGCTGCCATCAGCAAGGCGACTCCTGTAGACAAATAGCGAGTCTTGCTATCTGTGGCGTGTGCTCCGCCTTCTTCGTCCAGCTTCAATCGGGCTTCGCGGTCAACTTCGATTCCTTCCAGGCTTCCTTGCACTCGCTGCAGATCCCCTCCGGGAATTTCGATGTGCTCAAAAATCACGCGCAGCTCGCCGTTCCGGTGCAGTCTTCTCGCCGGCTTCGCTTCAACCACCTGTCCAATCAAGCGGGTTTGCGAAGGGAGTACCAAGCGGTGGTCCGTCGAGTAAACGGGCGCTGTCACTTCCGCAACGACGGGCGAGCCTCGCGTTGCGGTAGCCGAGCTGACTTCGAGCAGTAAGTGAGCATGTAGGAAAAGATTAGCCGTCGATTCCGTGCCGATCGCCGCGATTTCATCCTGGCTCCGCGTAACGGATCCAAAATCCAGCGGCTGGTTCAACGAAGCGCTAAAGCGCGTACCTTCGCTTAGGTACTGGCGTCGGATGGGCATCTGTGCGACCAGGAATTCCTTAAAACGCTGCATCCGACCTGGCGTTCGAATCTCCAGCTTAGCTTGATGAACCGAGTTGCTAGCGTCTTCCGCGGTCTCTTTTGCGGCGTGTTTGGCGGCACTGGCGGCGCGAGCAGCTCCGTGCTTCTCTTGCACTTTTTTGTCGTCGTCGTCGGAGTCGTTAGCGGGTTTGCTTACCAGGTGTACGACATGCGCAGAAGCCGGAGACACTGTCGTCTCAATGGCAATCTCCCGGCCGTCGAGTAACGTGATGCGATCGAAAGTTACGGCGAAGCGCCGAAACGGGGTGAAATCAGCGTTCGCGTAAGATTCTGCGCGCCTCAGAGCAGAGACGGGCTCAATCTGGATAACGCGTCCGCTCACTCGGCTTCCGGCGGGGATTACCGGCTCGTCGAATACGTAAACGGTCTCGACGATTTGCCCGTGGACTTCTTCGCCTATATGCGAGATGCGTGTGGATTGATCGATAGCGATTCGCAAAGGTGTACCAGGCGAAAGCATCAAGGGGATTCGAACCGCATCGAGCGAAGAGTCGTCGGCGCTTTCCTGGAAGGGAAGCGACTCTGGCCGGGAACAAATGGCACGCAAGCGGTCGCTCGTTGCCAGTTTGCCGCAACCGAGAGGAAGCGTGCGCGGAATGTCTTTTGCATACAGGTCATCTCTTACTTGAGCGCAAGCCGTTGGGCTTATGGCGAGAGCCGCGATTAGGGCCGATCCGGTCACGAGAAGTTTACGCAAGGGCCTGCTTTCGGCGCGTTTGCTTCGGAGGGCGAGCAGTCAATTCGCGCGGCTGGAAAGATCATCCACAGGAAGTCGCACAATAACCCAATCGCCAACACCTGTCTACAGGGAATTGGCGTGGCAACTGCGTGTTGAGCGAAGCTGCGATGATGCCACAACATCAAATTACTAACGGCGCATCCTAGTGGCGGCGAGGCTAGGGGTTATTTTTCATCTGTAGGTCTCGATAGAACTTTTGTAGTACGAAAAATGCTTTCTTCTTTTCGCCACGATCTGAAACGAGTCCCTTCCGATTGAAATAATCCTCAATACCCGGAAGAGTTCTGCGCGGGCTACGAAAATCTTTCAGAATCCACGGCGTTGTCCCTCGCAAGAAGGGTATGCGTTGCAACATTGCAACCTGATGCTGATATAGCGTCGCCTGGTATTCTTCCGTCCAACGCGTATCAGCGTCGCCGTGTTTGCCAAAAAGGGCGTCGCCGCCAAATTCACTCATGATCAGTGGCTTCTCGTAAGTCGAGGTCCAATCGGTGCGATCGAGATCCGCGATTCGGTGGCTATACCAGCCGATGTATTCGTTATTTCCCATCACATCGAGCTCATCGGCGATTGGATCATTGATGCGGATGGAGAGCCGATCACCCTCCTGGCTCTCGTTGGCTTGGAGTGCGGCCGAGACAAGGCGCGAGCGATCGCTCGTGTGCGCCTGCTGAATCAGTTGATGCAGAAATTGGTTGCGTGCCTCGCTGATTGGTGTTTCGTTGGCCACAGAATAAACAATGAGAGCCGCACGGTTATGATCTCGTGCGATGAGTTCTCTCAATTGATTTTGCGCATTGCGTAGAGTTTCGGGATTTTCCCACTGGATGGTCCAATAAACGGGCACTTCCTCCCAAACCAGGATTCCCATCTGATCGGCCATGCGCAAGATAGCTTCGTTGTGGGGATAGTGCGCCAAGCGGACGAAGTTGCATCCCAATTCTTTCACCCAAGTCAGAGTAGTCCTCGCGTCGTCTTCGCTCCAGGTCCTGCCAGGGCGCAGCGGAGACTCCTCGTGAATGCTGATGCCTCGCAGGAAAATTGGCTTTCCGTTAAGCAGAATGTCCGTGCCATGTACGGCAATCGAACGAAAGCCAATAAGGTCTGTAAGGTGATCGGTCTCAGCGGAAATTTCGACGGTATACAGCTTGGGATTTTCTGGGGACCACAGTGTTGGAGCGGCATCGAACGAGAACTCCGCGCGACCCTTGGAATCCGTCTGGAAACTCTTTTTTAGCCCTAGCTCGGGGATCGTGATGGAAATACTCTGCTGAAGGTGTGAACCGTTCAGTTGCAGCCAACCTTGGATGTGTTTCGTCGATCCTTTTTCAAGTTGAACTGAATAGTCTTGGACGAAAGTCTCTGGAACTTCGATCAGGGTGACGGGGCGCGTGATACCGCCATAATTCCACCAATCGGTATTTATCGTGGGAACTTCTTCTTTGCCGCGTGTGTTGTTAACCCGGACCACCAGGAAATTTCCAGCGTCGCGAACTTTATCGGTTATCTCGAAATCAAATGGCGTGAAACCGCCCTCGTGCTGGCCAAGTTCTTCACCATTCAGATAAACGAATGCAAGGTAATTGGCCGCGCCGAAATGGACGAACAATCGCTTTTTCGAGGGTTTTGCATAGTCGAAGGACCGTTTGTACCAGACGCTTCCCTCATAGAAGAGCAGGGAATCACGCTGGGTATTCCAATCGCCGGGAACCGCAAGCTGGCCTGAGGTATCGAAATCGTATTCAACCAACTCTGACTTGGATTGCGGCTGGTAATTCTTGTAGAAGGCGTTGTTGCCCTTGAGCGGCTGTGCGCGGTAGTCGACGGCGCCCACGTCGTAAGGATCGACAATTACTTGCCACTGACCGTCCAGACTAGTCGTGTTTCGTGCGCCTATATTTGCGATTAACGGCGCCGATTGCGCAACACCGAAGGCTGCCACCGATGTCAAACACAAACAAATTACCAGACAGCGCAGGAAGTTCGTCATTCAGGAATTGTATCCCATGCTTTTCGGCCGATATTCACGTACGTGTGGCACGTATCCCCCGCCAATTCGGTTCGGCCGTCGCTAGCTGTCAGCAATCCTGGAAGGCGCCTCGTCGCTTGTCCAAATATCGGACCGGTCGTTGTCAGACAGTGGTTCAATATTCGGATTTTGCATGATCACACGAGCACAGGTGTTCCATCGCAGAATGGCGTCATCGTTTCCTGGTGTACTAAGTTTGATGGCTCGCTCAAAATGATCCATTGCACCTATAAGCGCGTAATAAACGGCTTCTCCAGGACCGCCTCGCTGAATGTGCGCATGCCCCATACGCTCCAGGATGATGCCGGCATAGTAGGCTCGCTCATAGTCGCCTTTAATTTGAGAGAGGACGTCATGGGCCCCTTTCACATTCATGCTGGAATGAAATTGATCGGTTCGCGCAAGTAGAAGCGAAATCAGAGCCTGCTGATTGTCTGGTTGAACGGCCAAGATATCGAGGCAAATGCTCTCCGCCAGACTCGGCTCATTCAAAAGCCTGTAGCGCTCCACTTTTGCGAGCGCCTCAGGAATACTCTGCACCGAGATGGACTTCAATTCGAAATGCATAAGAGGCTCCTACGCGTCGGTATGAACAAATATGCGAAATAACTTCGTCAATGGATCGAAGAAGCGATCGACGACACGCTCCTTGAGCGGAATAATCGCGTTGTCAGTAATCGTTATACTCTCGGGACACACTTTGGTACAGCATTTGGTGATATTGCATAATCCTATGCCGAATTGTGACTTCAGTTCCTGAAGGCGATCACCTACGTCGAGCGGATTCATCTCTAAAGCCGCAGTATAAACGAGAAATCGCGGCCCAATGAACTGCTCATTCATGTGGTGGTCGCGCAACACATGACAGACATCCTGGCAGAGATAACATTCGATGCACTTTCG
>DASXLU010000301.1:0-3533 GCA_036496065.1 Candidatus Acidiferrum sp. | reverse complement strand
TTGCCGCGACGTCGACTGACGAGCTGATGCGCGTCATGGATGTCGGTCGGCAGAGCATGTATGACACCTTTGGCGACAAGCGCGCTCTCTTTCTCGAGGCTCTGGAAATGTATGTCATGGAGAGTGTTCACTCAATTAACGCAGAGTTGGAAAAGCCCGGGCCGGCCCTCTCCGCCATCCGAAATGCTCTAGTGACCTTCGCTGAACGAAAAGACTTGTCTAGCGAAGAGGGCTGCATGGGGCTCAACTCAATCTGCGAGTTCGGTCAGCGGGATGCCGATGTAACGCGTGTAACGCGTCTTGCGGCGCGAGTACATCGAAATAGCTTGATGCGGGTGCTTAGTAGGGCAAAAACCCAAGGAGAACTTAGCTCCGATGCAGACCTTGATAGTATGGCGGCTTTTTTTGAGAGCACGTTGGCTGGCCTAAGGATGGTGGCTAAAGCCGGCAAGAGTCGGCAGGCGCTTCGGAATATCGCAACCATTGCAGGAACCGCGTTTCGACACTCTGCATCTGCGCATGGAACGGATCCGCGCTCTCAGCGGCGCGGCGCTGGGCGGGCTTCTCATAAATGAAATCTTTCCGGGGATTCTCCCTTGATACGGCGAACCAGTGCCTTTGGCGAGGGCCAGAGCGCGTGGCCATTCCCCCGAAGCCCTATGACATGCTGCGTTACCTGGTCGAAAATCCAGGGCGCTTAGTCACCCAGGACGAACTTCTCGAAAAGTTATGGCCCGAGACCTACGTCAACCCAGAATTGATCAGAAAATATATTCTGGACATCCGAAAGATTCTCGGCGACCGGCCCGATAAACCTGAATTTATTGAAACGGTGACCAAGCGAGGTTACCGGTTTATCGCACCCGTCATAGATGAGACCGCAGCCGAGCCGCGAGACTGGCCCACGCCGCAGGAAACAGAAGGGAAAATAACGGAAGAGAAGGCTGGACCGGACACCGCACGTTCAGAACTGAAAAGTGCTTCTGGCAAACGCATGCTGTTGAAGCTTGCAATCGTCGCGGCGCTTGCGGTTGCAGCGGCTACGGCGATTGGCGGGCACTTAAGGTCCTCACGAATGAATGCTCCGTTAAACAATACTTCTATCGCCGTGCTGCCCTTTGCGGACCTAAGCCCGGGCAAAGATCAGGAGTATTTCTCAGATGGACTCTCCGAACAACTGATTAACGACCTTGCCAAAGTTTCAGGCCTGAAGGTCGTTGGACGGTCCTCGGCCTTTCAGTTCAAGGGTAAGAACGAAGACCTTCGCAATGTAGCACGGAAGCTCGGCGTGGCGAACGTTCTTGAGGGAAGCGTGCGCCGGGAGGGCAATCATGTGCGCATCTCGGCGGAACTGACCAAGGCGGACGATGGGTTTCAGCTTTGGTCACAGACGTACGACCGAGAGATGAAAGACATTTTTGCAGTGCAAGATGAAATCGCCCGGGCAACGACTGAAGCGTTGCAAGTGAAGTTGCTGGGAAGCAACGGCCAGCCGGTTCCTTCGACCTTACACAGCGCGAATCCGGAGGCATATCAAGCATACCTTCAGGCGAACTACCTTTTCGGGCGGGGACAGAGCAAGGAAGACTTCGGCAAGGCCCTCGCTTATGCAGACACCGCTATCAAACTCGATGAGAAATATGCACCCGCCTGGGCTTTGCGAGCGTCGGTGCAGAACAGGATCGTGGGGCTCGACCAGACTGATACTGCCGAAGGCATTCAAAGGGCGCGCGGGGACGCGGGGAGGGCGATTGCTCTTGATCCTACTTCGGCCTCTGGCTATCTGGCGCTAGCGAGGACGCAAATCGATTACGACTGGGATTGGGACGCCGCCAACATCGACCTTGCAAAAGCAGCCGCCTTAGAGCCGGGTAGCGTCGAAGTCTTTCGCATCCGTTCGCGTCTATCCTGGGTATCTGGCGATCTCGACCAGGCAGTCAAGCTAGCTGAACAAGTGGCCGCGCTTGAGCCTCTTCGTAGCAATTCTTATTTGGGCCTCGGACACCTGCTGTACCTGGCAGGCCGATACGATGAAGCCCAGAAGGAGCTGCAAAAAGCTCTGGACCTGAACCCGCAAGCTACCTTTGCCCATTACACTCTGGGTAAAATTCTCATCGCGGAGAGAAAGTCGCAGCTGGCGCTCGCGGAAATTGAGAAGGAACCAGGCGAGTGGGCGAAACTTACGGGTCAGGCATTGGCTTATCACGCGCTCGGCCGTGGACAGGATTCGACTGCAGCTTTAGGTGCCCTTATCGCGAAGTACGGCACTGATGGGGCCTATCAGATCGCCCAGGTGTATGCGTATCGTGGCGAGTCCGATAAGTCGTTTGAATGGCTGGAGCGTGCCTACAAGCAGCGAGACCCCGGACTGACCGACATGAAGACCGACCCGTTGTTGAAGAGCCTCCGTCATGACCCGAGATACACCGAGTTTCTCAAGAAAATGCACCTACCCGCATAAGGACGAAGAGCAATTAGTCTTTGCGCTAGCGGCTCTGTGACAGTTCCAGCCACTGTGACTCTCATCTTGGACTTCCCTGATGGCAGTCGGTGGATGCACGCCTCATTCTGAAGAATTCAGCAAAATTCGGCCCAACGCCGTACATTCGGGCACAACACCTTCTCTCCAACGTGGTTTCCTGATTGCGCAAGCAGATCGGAAAGGTCGTGCTGACTGTAGGAGCGTAGTTCGGTATCCGGATCTGTCGGCGCCGTCTCATAGGCGGTCCCGAGACAGCCCCCAGAACCGGCTGATTTCCTATCGTCCAGATCCGGCGAACCTGCTTGGACTGGCCAACACAAAGAAACAAATGGCGAGATTTGTATTGGTGCATGGAGGATTCTCCGGCGCATGGATTTGGTTGCCACTGATGGACAGTCTAAAGGAGGCTGGCCATTTAGTGGAGGCGTTCGACCTGCCGGGGATGGGCGACGACCACACCTCTGCGAGCGAGGTCAGCTTGGATATGCGTTTACCTCTGGCGTCGAGCACGTGTATCCCCCTACTTCGCTGCTTGCTTTCCAGCGCGAAGGCCGAATGGCGAAAGGTATTTCGCTTCAAAAATGACTTAGAGTAGTTCCAGGCCCCCATCGGTTCAAATACCGAACGTCACCCACCAGTACGCGGTGCGCGACCGCTTAAACTGCTTAGTTTCCGTGACATAGCGTCTGCACCGAGAATCCACACAATCCCGACGGGAACTTCACGCCTATTTCCCCTAGGGTTTTTAGCATTGAGCCCGAACAGGTCGAGGCTGTGGAATTCGTAAGCCAGAAACGTCTGGATGTGTCTATACCTACGAGCGGCAACATCGGGAAACAGCCAGCAGCAGAGAGCGAGGTCATCCATGAAGCGCAATGCAGAGATACTGTACATTGAGTCCGATCCAAGTTTTTCGAGGATCGCTTCGCGCGATGCCGCCGGCTACTCCACTTCCTCGCTGCCCGCATTCTTGGCAGTCAAGATGAAGCGGAGGATGTCGTCCGAAACTGCAGGGCTGCGGCTTCGCGCAATCCACCAAGCTTCGAGAGCG
>DASXLU010000300.1:0-7644 GCA_036496065.1 Candidatus Acidiferrum sp. | reverse complement strand
CCACAACGTGGTGCACGAGTTCAAGGACTGGAGGTCTGCTCCTACTGGACCGATGCCAACCTGGGTAGACACTGGCACAGCCGTGATAGATTCCAACAATCTCGCGGCATTTCGAGAGGCACTAGCAGCCCATCCGAAGTCCGTCTTGCAGTAATGATTACTAACACTAGGAGAACGCGCGCTTCAAGTGGCGATCCCTAGTGTAAGAGAGTACTTTCCGTTTTCTTGCCGGGCCCAAGCAGCAGCGCCCATTTGGCCATGTCGTCAGACGGAGTTAGCGTGGTCGCTTTCTTGCGTGCTGACAGTGCCTCGTCTGCGAGGCCGTACTGCTCATATATTTTGGCGGCAAGCACCCAGGCTTTCGGATCGGAGGCGCTGCGATCCTCCTCATCAAGCGCTTTCGTTAGCGACCGTTGAGCATCGTCGGGCATATTGAGGGAAACCTGCAACAAGCCAAGGGTGTACCAGTAATTGGCCGAAGTCATCTCTGGAAGATTGGACCACTTAGCGAATTTTTCGAGAAGATCCGGTCCCGGAGCGCCGTTGAGCATTGAATTCCACGCTTCAATAAGAAGTTCGTCCGGACCCGAGTACGGCGAATCGGTAATGGCTTTCAGATATTGTGCTGCGCGCTCGCGTTGCCCAAGATAAATCAGGCTAGTCGCCATGGCCATCAAAGCGTCACCATTCTTAGCTGAGGACTTCAGTTTTCGCTCGGCCTCGACCTGCATGTCTTTCCAATTTTCCTGACCGGTGAGCGCTCTAACGGCGAACCGAAAACCCTCTCTCTCAAACGACCGATTGGCTTCCAATCGGCGGGCACACGATAAGAGATCAGCCCAACGCTTGCCTTTTTCGTAGCTCTGGCAAAGTGCCAGATCAATCTGGCCGCGCTCAAGCGGCAGAGTCGATCGGTCGCGCGCGTCGTTGAGGAGCGCAATGGCTTTTGGCGAGCCATTAAACGGACCGATGAGGCTGGCCGCCGCCGCCGTTATCGCCGAGGGTCCGCGGGTAGATTCCACTACACCGGACCACAGTAAACGCGCGGCGGGCTGACTTTCGGCTGAGTTTGTGCTCTGCATGTCTGGAACTATCTGGTCCAGCCACCACTGTGCGGACTTGATGTCCCGCTGAGCCAGCAACTGCAGAACCCGTTCGCCGATTTGCTCCGGGCTATCGTTGGTTCCCAGAATTTTGAACTTTCCCTCTTCTCGCACAACGTACATGACGGGTAGAGGGCCGAGGGAAGACAGGCCGGAGATGCGGTAGCCATCGTTGTCTCCGCCCGGAGCTTTGCTCTCGAGAGCGCTCACTGCTATGTCCAGAATATTTTCTTGATTGAGCCCTGCGGCGAGCAAGCGATTTCTTTCTCCCAACGAGTCGCGCCAACGCGCGGAAAAAGCGTCGTCCAGGGTGGTCCAATCGTCACGGTGCGTGAAGGACGGCTTGAAGCGTTCAAGGTTGGGAGTTGCGGAATAAGCCTGGAGAACGACTCGCGCAACCGGATAGCGCGGATCGCTTTCCGGAAATAAGTTTGTATCGTAACGCTTCATTTTTAGAAGAAGATCCAAGCGCGCTTGCAGTTCGTTGGCACTCTGAAGCCGCCCGGCAGCCTTTAACAGATCGTACGACTCCGGGTAACGTCGCAGTTCCAGGAGCAGTTCGCTGGCTTGCAGAAGGGTGACAAACCGTGTGCGTTCGTCTGGAGAGTTAGACTGTGAGTCAATGATTGCCCGAGCGGAGTTCTCCGTGATGGCGGTCAACGCTGCAGAGAAAGCAGGGTGAATGGATTGGCCCTGCATTTTTGCGAGTTCTTCGCGCGCCTCAGGAAAATGGCCCGCAAAGATGAGGTCTATCAGCAAGTTTTGCGAAATTCCGGAAGCTGGGTTTGCTTTTTCCACTTCACGGTAGAGTTTGATGGCCTCGTCAAGCCTTGCGCTGGGACTATACCGAATGCCGTCTGCGTCTGTTTCCAGCAGGATGGCCAGGTCGATTTTCGCGATCGGATCGTTGGAATCCACTTTAAGAGCCTCGCGAAGAGATTTTTCCGAGTCGACCAAACTCCAATTGCCCCGGAATCTCCGGCCGAAACTGTCGAACTGGTATGCCCAGGCTTGGGCTTGCCAACCTTGCGGAAAGCGGGGTTCCTTCTCCACGATCTTTCTAGCCACCGCACGAGCGCTCTCTACGGCTCCCGCTGTAACCAGCATCCTGGATAGGCGTACCTGTGCGCCTAAGTCGTCTGGACGAGCTGCAGCAGAACCCAAGACGAGCTTCAGGGCTTTCCCGGTTTGTCCCAGTGCGACATCTTCGCTGGCTTCCGATGCAAACCGAATCATCTCGCCATTGCTTGTACTTGATATGTACGGACGCAGCCCATCCCGCAGTTCTTGAAATTCTGCGGGGCTAATGGTTCGTCCTCCGGAGTTGAAAGCAAAAGTTGCCTCGACCGTGCCGTCAGCATTGGACTGAAACTGACGTTTATATTCGGCAGAGCCAAATTTAAGATCGACCGAGCGTGGCAAGTCTTTCGGCCGGAACGACGGAGGCGGATAGATTTTGTAGTGATACTCGACGATCTGCGGGTCGGGGAAAACGAAGTTGCTTTTTCGAGGCTGGACCTTTTCGTCCTGTTCTAAGCCGAAGATCGAGGGAGAAAGCGGATAAGGCAGGCCACGAAGTACAAGGGAGGGGAAGAGGACTGCGACGGCGTCATCCTGTTCGGTATACGCGCGCTTCGCTTGCTTCGCGGTGACATCGAGCCTGAAAAGCTGACTGAAGTCGGAACGAGATGTGACCGCATACGGACCAAGGGAGGCGGCAAGGAAGTCTCGTTTTACGTAGCGGTCTAATGCGTCTTTGGTTTTTTTCTCGTCGCTCGCATCGTAAAGCTGGCGAAACTGCGCCTCGGAAGAGCCGCGAGCCTCCATAGTCTCGTGAATCTCGCCAGGCCCAAAGTCGCTCAAATGCATCTCGATCGTGTGGATGGAGCGATTGCTCTCGGCGGGGAATTCTGGAGTCTTTACAAGAGCGGTGGTCTCCTTGTTGGCCACGAGCGCGAGTCTTCCCTGATCAGCCGAAGGAATCTCACCTATTCTTGTTTCGGCAGAGGTCGCGTCGATCCAAATCGGTGGTTCGACAGCAACGTAAACGATAGCGTGATTGAAGAGGCCGAGACCCGGGATGTTCTGGTCGACATCCGTGCCGAAGCCGGCATTGAGCAGCGCAACGTAGGATTTCAGTCCAGCGGAACGCAAAGCCGCAACCAGCAGCGAAGCTTTATCTTTACAGTCTCCGTAATTACGTTTGAGTGTCTCCTCGGGCGTATGGGGCACGATCTCGGATTCGCCGAATTCCAATCCTGTATAGCGAACTTGCTTGTGGAGCTTGGCGGCAACCTGGGTTGCCACCGTCAATGGCGGTTGAGAGCGATCGACGCCCTGAACCAGCGATTGCAAATCGCCGGTTCGATTCTGCTGATCGACAATGGACTCGTAACGAGCGGCAATCTGCTGCCAGGATTTTGCCGTGGAAAACGCCACGTAAGGGTAATTTGGCGTATCGAAGGGCACATTCCCCTCTACATCTTTTCGCAGTTCCAGGGGACCCCAATCACACTCCCACAACAAGCCTGCGCTGGTCTCCTGGCGGTGAATCGCCGAGTCTGGGATCAGTTTGCTGAGGACTTGTACTGGAACATTTTCCGCGGCAGAAAGTGAAAATCGGAATCGTTGAATTGGCACGCTATCGTAGACGACCAGCCGCCTGGCTTCGCCGATATCCAAGAGGGGAGCGGTTTCGCGGACGGTAATTTCGTACTCAACCACGGCTCCGACAGACACACCGGGAAGAGGAGCTCTGGCCACGCGCCGGTCTGAAAAAATCGTTTGGTCAAATTCTTCGGCAGGCGAGTCCGCTATGGTTTTTGCCTCCAGCCAATGGACGATCCCGTCGGACGAGATGACACGTGCGCGTAATTCCGGTTTTCCTTCGTGCCAAGGCTGGAATTCCTGTTCGATGGACGCCCACTCCTCCAGGCCATCTTCATTTCCGACGCGATATACCTTACGAATCTTAGAAGTAATGCGGCCAGCATGGTCGATAGTGATGTGGTGCTGCTCCAGCAGGATGAGCACAGGTTGTGAATCTGGTATTGGTAAGCGCTTGGCCGCATCGAGAATGGTCTGAGTGCCGCTGGCAAAGGGAACATCCCAAGGTTCGGCGGCCCGCAGGCGTGGGGGAATCGAGACCAGAAAGAGAACCGCCAGAAAATGAATTCGATTCATTCTCATTGATGCATCGCCTCGGGACGCTGCTCCAGATGTGTGCTGCTGAATCCAATAAGTAAGGGGAACGTTAACAGACCGTTGCACGAGGTTGCCTGATTCAAAGACAATTTGCAATAGGACCAATAGCCGGGACGAGCGCGGACATTATCAGAAACGCTTTCGAGGAAATACTTGCGAAAAGTGTCGAGCCAGACAGATTCCTTGGTTAAGAAGGAGTGATCGGCCGCGAAACTCTCAGGCCAAGCCGTAGGCGGCGAAGGCTACGATCGAAGCGATTCCGAGGGCCGAGCCTAAGACGGCGCCGGCTAGCACATCGCTCAGGAAGTGCATGCCCAAGACGATGCGGGAAACGCCGATGCTGATGGCCAGGAAATACATGGCGCCTTCGAGTGACGGATAGAAGTAGCTGACGACCAGCGCAATCGAGAAGGCGGTCATCGTATGTCCCGATGGAAACGAGAATTTGTCGGGTGGAAGCACTTTGGACCAGCAGTGCGGCTCATACTGGCAGGGACGCTGACGATGGCTCAGCGCCTTGAGCAACTTGAAGACAGCGACGCCTACCAGAGCAGCGCATCCTGCCGCGCCGACGGCCGCAAACCGTTGTGCCCCGCCGATTAGCAGAACAATGAATGCCAGACTGTACCACAACCAACCGTCACCCATACGGGTCGCAGCCAGCATCCAGAAGCGAATCCACCGCGGAGCGGACCAGCGATTCATTCTCCGCATCACGCGGTGGTCGCGGTTTTCGATGAAACCCCAGAGTGTTTTCGCCACAGTCATGGCGTCACCTCAACTTGCCCAGTTGGCCTCGAAACTCGAATTGTCCACATCCCAAAGCATGCGTCGCCGGCTGTTTGCAGCTTCCATTTTGGTGGCCCACAGTTTGCAAAACCGGATTTCGTTTATCCAGTGTGCGGCTGTGATCGCGGGGACTAAGATGCTGAATGGCAGGATCAGGGCAGCCCAGGGCTTCTCGCGCAGCAGACATCCCGCGAAGGAATAGACGTCCCAGGTAAGCTTCGCGTAGCCGCCATGTTCGCCGCGAGCCAAGCCGCTTCCCGCACGCAGGCCCGCAAAAAATTCAGAGACAGTTCGCGCGCCAGGAACTTCGGTGAATGTGAGCGCCACGCCCGCCAGCGTGTGAGAATCGCTGCCGGCGATGCCTACCTTTTTAAGCTTTCTGGCAAACCGCTCCGCGCAGAGGTTCGATTCCATCCACATCTGGCCGTTGCGCACCTCGAATGCGGGAACATATGAGGCGAACCAGTCAAAGTCATTTTCCTTGCGGCTGCCGGTGAGCCCGGAAAAGATGTGGTTCACGCTGAAGAAGAGTTTGCGTTCGGTCAGATACATCAGAAGGGCGACGAAATCGGCGCGGCGGCGCTGAATTTCCGTGTGGTCGCGTTCGCTGATGTCATAAACACCGAGATGCATCTGGGTGCCGCTCGGCATGGACACGGTCACCTCTTCACTCACGAAAAAATCTTTGTGCTTGCGGAGAGCTTCCGCAGCTTCGATGGAATCGTGGTCGGTGATGGTGACCACGGACATGCCCAACTGCTTGCAGCGGGCATAAACGTCCGCGGGCTCGTTGTAAGACTCTTTGCAGAGCCGGGTTAGGCCCGGCGTATTGCACATGCCGGACCCAGTCGAGTGTACGTGCAAGTCGCAGCGCATACCGCAATGTTAGAGAGGCGATATGAACAACAGGTGAAGAGATTGGGAAATGTGCATGAAAGAGGCTTCGTAAGTTGCTGAAATGTAAACATGTTTGTCATTTTATCCACACGGCATGGTCTAGTAGTTCCGTAATGAGAAAACTTGTGGCAGAATTGCCGGCAATGAAAAAAATACATCTGCTGTTTCACGATGCTGGAGGCGGGCACCGGAACGCGGCTGTAGCACTCCAAACCATCATTGCCCAGCAAAATCGGCCTTGGCAGGTGGAACTCGTTCAGTTTCAAGAGCTGACCGACCGGCTGGACGTTCTGCGGAAACTCACTGGAATTCGTATTCAGGAGCAGTACAACGTATTGTTGCGGAACGGTTGGACGCTAGGCTCCGAACAATTGCTCCGCGTATTGCAAGCGACTATCCGTCTATTTCACGGCCCAATGGTTAAGCTTCTCGAGGACTATTTCCGAAAGAATCCTGCAGATGTGCTGGTTTCCCTGATTCCCCATTTCAATCGAGAAATAAACGACGCGTGGAAGAGTGTGTATCCAGGGCGGCCGTTCGTAACGCTGATAACGGACTTGGCGGATTTCCCTCCACACTTCTGGATCGAGCCCGCGAAAGAACAGTACGTCATCTGTGGCACGGAACGCGCAGTAGAGCAGGCTCGCCAGATAGGCAAAGATGACGGACACATTTTCGCCACGTCTGGGATGATTCTGCGGCCCGATTTTTATGTGCCGAACAATATGGATCCGCGGGAACTGCGGAAGGAGCTCCACCTCGAACCCGATGTGCCGACAGGCATGCTGCTGTTTGGCGGATTCGGTTCCAACGCGATGTACGACATTGTCGAACGGGTGAATGATGCCGGATTACCTTTGCAACTTGTCGTTATCTGTGGACGAAACGAAAAATTGGCCGAGAGATTCCGGGCACGGTCGTGGAAATTGCGATTGCACATAGTGGGCTTTACGAAGGAAATACACCGGCTAATGTGTGCTGCGGATTTCCTGATTGGCAAACCAGGGCCGGGCAGCATTGCCGAGGCGATGGTGCGGTCTTTGCCGGTAATCGTCGAATGCAATGCGTGGACGCTGCCGCAAGAGCGCTACAACACGGAATGGGTGAGGGAAAAGGGCGTTGGTATCGTGCTTCATAGCTTCAGCGAAATTGTGAAAGGCGTGCAGCAACTGCTCCAGCCGGGCGAATTGGCGCGCTTACGAAAGAACGTTGCCGAGCTGCGAAATGAGGCAGTTTTCGAAATTCCGGAGATTTTAGCGGGACTGTTGGCCGGAAATTCCTCTGCACAGCAAACATCAAACGGCCACTTGGAAGGCGTCGGCAGGCAGCCGGTAGGGAATTATTAGTTGCTGGCGCGTTCCGGGCGATCCGGATGCGCTAGACGCGGCCGAGCTTCCGGGCTACCCGCTGGCGCGCTTGCGCGAGGCTTGGCGCAACTGACAGCCCACCACCGCGAAGCATACTTGGGGAGCTCGCACATCTTGGTGCAGCCTGCCGCGGTCTTCGATTGGGCGCAGCCACAATAGCAACCGCCAACTTGTACTTGCCGTAGGCTTCCAGAAGTGTCCGCCCATGCGGAGATAACCAGAAGCGAGGCGGCCAACAGCAAATCGAGAACAACCCAGGCGGCCAATCGACGAAGTCGTGTGCG
>DASXLU010000299.1:0-5743 GCA_036496065.1 Candidatus Acidiferrum sp. | reverse complement strand
ATCAACAGGCGCAGCAGCGCGCGGCCAACCTGCCCGAAGCCAACAATCGCAATGTTGTAAGACGGTATGGGAAATCTCCTTGGCGAGCTCGGGGCGTTTCGATAATCCGAATAGCCGCCCTGTGATCACGCAGCCTAATGTATGGCGTTCAGCTTGGCGGTTGCCGCGGAAATCAATTCTGCCTCATTTTGCAGCACGCCGGCCACGCGCGCTGCCGCGTCCTCGGCCTCTTTCCATCTCTTTTGTTCCAGGCCTTCGCGCACCGCCGGAATAGCCTTAGCCGCATAACCCGTGTATGTGCCCGGGGCATACAGCTCGTGCTTATACCAGAATCGTCCGGGCAGCCCTTCGGGCGTGGTCAGCTTGTGCTCGCTCTGCATTAACAACGCATTCAATTCGTTCAACGACGCTGTTCCAAGCACAGCGCCACCGTTAGCACTGACCTTTTCGAGCGCTTTTTGATACTCTGCCGCGCTTCGTTCCAGATGTTCCACCGCATTGTCCAGCGGAGCGAAGTTCAGGTGCGGCGGCACTTCCTCTTTTTTGGGACTTACCCAGGTGTCGCGTGGATCGTCGGTAGCGCTAAAGATGCCTTCGTCAATCTTGCGATTTTTCGCCTGAATTTCTTCGCGCTGCTGCGTGGCGAATTTTTCAACCTCGCGCACGTACATCTTCACGTCGTCAGAAAAATCCGTAAATTGCAGTGGAAGCAGGTCGGCATCCGCCAGACGCATCATCGCCGTTCCCCCAGCCTGCGAAAGCGCGCGACCGTACACGAAGTTTGTATCACTGAAGTGTGTATACCAATAGAAGTCGTCGTAAATGGAGTGATAAATCCCGCCGTGATCCTCGCCCCCAAACCCGATGCCAAGCGAAGCTACTCCCGCAAAATTAATAAACGGAGCGTGGTCCGAGCCACCACCCAGCATTTCCAGCCGCAAGTCGTGACGATCGCGCAACTCTTTCTGCAATTCCGCGGAAGTGGCATCCGAAAGCTCTTTGAGTTGTTCGCGCTTCCACACAGAAAGTTTGGTTTCGGGATCCTGCACATCGCGCGCAACGTCGTTGATGAAATGTTCCAGCGTGTGCGAACCTTCCAGCGAAAAATAGCCGCGGCTGTTGCTGTCCGAATTGATATAGGCCACTGCATGTTTTTTCAGATCGTCTACATGCGTCTCCACCCATTCGGTCGAGCCCAAAAGCCCCGGCTCTTCGCCATCCCAAGCGCAATAAATCAACGTGCGCTTTGGCTTCCAGCCCTGCTTGACCATTTCTCCCATCGCACGCGCTTCTTCCATTACCGCGACCATTCCCGACAGCGGATCCTCGGCGCCATTCACCCACGCGTCGTGATGATTTCCGCGGATGATCCAATCGTCTGGATTCGTCGATCCAGGAATTTTCCCGATCACGTCGTAAAGCGGCTCCATATTCCAGTTAGAGAATACTTTCAGGTGCACTTTCGCTGGCCCCGGCCCGATGCGATAGGTAATTGGCAATCCGCCGCGCCAATCTCGCGGCGCCACCGGACCGGCAATGGCCTCAAGCAAAGGCTGGGCATCTCCGTAGGAAATCGGCAACACCGGAATCTTGGTCAGGGACTGCGCCTCTTTTAACGGAACGCGCTTGGCATCCTCGGTCGCGCCAATTCCCGGCGTTAGCGGATCGCCCATAAACACAGAGCTATCCTGCACGCTGCCGCGCTGCACGCCGTCCTTCGGCCGCCACGGACCTTTCGGGAAAACTTCGCCGCCGGAATAGCCATCGTCGCGCGGGTCGGAATAAATGATGCAGCCAATTGCGCCGTGTTCCGCACCCACTTGCGGCTTTATGCCACGCCACGAGTGGCCATACCGCGCAATGATGATCGCGCCCTTCACCGAAATGCCGCGTCGCTCCAGCACTTCGTAGTCCTCGGGCAAGCCATAATTCACGTAGACCAGCGGAGCGGTTACGTCGCCGTCAATGGAATAGGCGTTGTAGGTGGGCAACTGCTCTTCCGTTTGCTTCGAGGTGAGATCTTCCGCAACGGGTGGCTCTTGCAGCTTGGCCTTGAAATGCGGCCCGCCGTCCACAAGTTCTACCAGACGTTCCTTGGGTGTCGGATAAAGCACCCGAAATGTCTCGATGTGCGTATCCAGCCCAAATTCCTTGAATTTCGCCGCAATCCATTCGGCATTCTCTTTATCGTAAGGCGAACCCACGTTGTGCGGACGCGCGGAAAGATGTTGCATGTAAGCCCGCAGATTGTCGGGATTCGGAATCGCGCGAAACTTTTCTTCCCATTGCCGCTCCGCCTTCGACGATTCAGCCGAATATCCATATAGCGTCGCCTCGTCGGCGGTCACCAAAGACTTCACCGGCACAAGCACGCTGCCGGCGAGAAAAGTTCCTGCAAACAACGTAACGCGAAGATTCCTATTCAATGTGGGCTCCCCAAAGCAAAAGGTGGATTATTTCCTGAACAGCCCCGCATCGCAAGGGCTGTCTTGCAAACGGCAGTCTTACGATACCCGCTTGAAATACACAGTCGGGCGACGCGAATCACATCTTCGCTAACACTTCTTCTACGATTTTGTCTGGCGGCTCCTTTACGTCCACCACAATCGCGTCCTTTGGTTCTTCCAGTGTTGCGAATTGATCTTCAAGTATGGCTGCGCCGGCAAAATGCCCGTGACGCGCTTGCAGCCTGCTGCGAATCAGCTCGCGCGATCCCTTAAGAAACACTATTTTCACCGAAAGCGTGCCGCTGAGCCGTTGCCGGTAAGCCTCGCTGAGCGCCGAACACGCAAGTACGACGTCCTTCCCCTCGCGATACAGCTTCTCCAGTTCCGCGTGTATCGCATCGAGCCAGGGAATACGGTCCTGGTCCGTCAGATGAATTCCCAGGCGCATCTTTTCGCGATTTGCTGCAGAGTGAAAGTCGTCGGCATCCAGAAAAATCCAGCCGCGCGCCTTAGCAATCCCCGACCCGATCGTGGTTTTTCCCGCGCCCGCAACGCCCATCACCAGAAGAATCATCGGTCCTCAGTGAAAGAGCAAATTCTGTCGCAGGCGCCGAGCGAAGTCCAGCGGCTAGCGCCCGAATGCGCTAGAATTCGCGCAACCGAGAGGCCGGAGCTTTGCTCCAAGGGGATCCTAAGCTGAACGCAACAACAGTCGGGCCTGCCAGCGGCCGCGCCACCATGCGCAAAGCGGGGCTGTTCTATTTCGTTTTTGTGATGTTCGCCTACACCACGGGTGGCCCGTTCGGCATGGAGGAAATGGTCACCACCAGCGGTCCGGGTCTGACTCTGATCTATTTGCTGGCAATCCCGTTCTTTTGGTGCATTCCCGTTTCGCTCGTGTCCGCGGAGCTGACCACCGCTATGCCCGTCGAAGGCGGCTTTTATCGTTGGGTGCGCGCCAGCTTCGGAAATTTCTGGGGATTTCTCGCAGGCTGGTGGAATTGGACCGCCTCGTGGCTATTGGGAGCCAGCTACGCCGTGCTATTCAGCGACTATCTGGCAATATATTTTCCCGCGCTCGTTGGATGGAAACATTATCTCGTCTCCGTTGCACTGATCGCATTCCTCGCGTACATCAATATTCGCGGCATTCAGCTCGTCGGCGTGCTGGCCACGGTGCTGGAATTCTCTGTGCTCATTCCAGTCTTGCTGCTTTGCGTCATCGCAGCCACCAAGTGGCACTACAATCCGTTTCATCCCTTTGTGCCGCCGCAGGTGGCGCCCTTCCAGGTTTTTGGCGTGGGACTGGCTCTGGGATTGTGGCTGTACTCGGGCTACGAACAATGTTCCAGCGTCGCGGGCGAGATCGAGAATCCCCAACGCACATTTCCGCTGGCGTTAGCGATTGTTGTGCCGCTTTCGATTGCGACCTATTTCCTTCCAGCATTCTTTTCGCTCGCTGCTTTGGGCAACTGGCAGGAATGGAACACCGCTTACCTTTCGCAGGCGGCTCGGCTGATCGGCGGAAGCTGGCTCGGCTTTCTTATGACCATTGCCGCGATGTTGGGAAATGTGTCGTTGCTGAACGCTACGGTCTTGACCAGCACGCGCATGCCATCTTCCATGGCGGAAGACGGCTACTTGCCACCGGTCTTTGCGCAGAGACATTCGAAATTTGGCACGCCCTGGATCGCCATTCTGATTTCTTCTGCAATCTATGCGTTGCTGGCGTTTCAGACGCTGGCTCAACTCCTAACCGTTTACGTTTGGCTGCGCATTCTGATAACGGTGCTGACCGTGCTTTCCGTGTGGCACTTCCGCCGCCAGCAGCCCGGCATCAAGGCTTCCTTCTGCGTGCCGTGGGGCAACTGGGGACTCGCCTATGTCGTCCTCGCCCCGATTGTGATGGGCGTCGTCGCGCTCGTCTGCAGCGATAAATTCGCCTTGAAGTGGGGGCCCATTCCTGTGCTGCTCGGCGTCGCCGCCTACTTCATTTTCCCGCGGCTGAAAGCCGCTCTGGCACGCTGACGTGCCGTTTCTGCGTCATTTCTCTCGCGGTGCCATCCTGAAGCGGTCCGACGAGTATCGCTGAAGGATCTCAACCGCTCAAATGGCTCCAATCTCGAATTGGCTGAGCCTTGCAGGGCTAAACACGCAGTGTTACTTACAACTCCCCACCCAAACAAATCGACCGCCCTACGTAAGCCAGTCCAGAACCTTGTAATACGCCCCTGCCAACGGCAGCGCCCAAGTATTCCCGCTGCGCAATCCAATCGGCGCTCCCGGGAACGCAATCTTCGCGAACGGATTGTCATCCCGCTCGCCACAAATGACCGTCGCCAGCTTCGTTCCCATCCATGTCGCAGCAGCGACTCCATGTCCGGCAAAGCCCACTGCAAAATACATGTCCTCGATTTTCCCAGCATGGGGCATCACGTCGAAAGCGAAGTCCAGCGTTCCGCCCCACACAAATTCCACTTTCGCGTCGCGGAGTTGCGGATACACGTCGACCATGCCCCGTCGCAGCATCTCCGCACTTTGCCGCACAGTATTCTCCGATTCAGGGAAGAACGCAGCGCGCCCGCCAAACAACATGCGGTTGTCCGGCGTCAGCCGGTAGTAATACAGAAAATGTTTCGAATCGTAGATCATGCGGTTTCGCGGGCTCAGCTCGCGCGCCAGTTCCGGCCGCAACACTTCCGTAGCGATGATGTACGACCCGATGGGAATAATTTTCTTTCGCAGCGCCGGTGTGGCATCCGTGGTGTACGCGCCACTCGCGAGCAAAACTTCTTTCGCCGTCACATTTCCTCGTGCAGTTTCCACAAGAAAGCCGCGATTCCCGGCGCCTGCCCGACGCTGCACGTTGAGCACTCGAGTATGTTCGAACAAGCACGCACCGTGTCGCTGCGCCGCCTTCGCCAAGCCGGTCACGTACTGCGCCGGATTCAATCCCGCGCTGGTCTCATCGACCATTCCACCAAAATAAACGTCCGAGCCGACTTCGCCGCGCAGTTCGCCCTTAGGCACGATGCGCAATTCGTGGTTGAACTCTTTCCTGATCCGCGCCGCCGATTCCGCATAGCCGTCAAAGTGCGCTTTCTTGCAGGCAACTTCCAGGTGCCCGCTGCGCGAGAAATCGCACGATATTCCTCCGCTCTTGACGATTCCTTCTACCAGATCGATGGATTCCAGCGATGCGGCGTACATGCGCTGCACAACTTCGCGTCCGTAGCGGCCGATCAGCGTGGGTACATCCAGCTTCATGCCCGTGAGCACCATGCCACCATTGCGCG
>DASXLU010000298.1:0-4992 GCA_036496065.1 Candidatus Acidiferrum sp. | reverse complement strand
GAAATCTTCGTAGCGGACGTTGCCGGATTTCGAATTAATGTAGAACGTGCGGTCGCCATCGGGCGTGGCGATCAGAAAATCTTTCAAATCACCACGCTCGCGCAGATCCTGCACAAGATTCCAAGTGCCAGAGTTAATCGGGAACTGCTCGTTGTCACCCAGTCCGTGCAGCAGATAGAGAATGGGAAAGTGCCGAGTCTTGTCGGTATCAAACGAAGGCGGCAGCACGATGCAATACGGCACCGCGCGGGAAAGGATCTTGCTAGGTACGCGGTTGCACTCGACTCGGCCCGTCGCCGCAAACGAGAGCGTGCACGCAGCGAGATAAACAAAGACTCCTAAGGCAAAACGCGCCCTATTCATAGCGGAGCGCGTCAACTGGATTGAGTCTAGCGGCGCGCGAAGCCGGATACAGGCCGGCAACCAAGCTCACCAGAATGGCAAATCCCAAAGCAGACAACACCAGCCACCAGGGCACGGATGAGAGTTCGATCGGATTCAAGCTTTGACGCTTCAAGTAAACGTTGGTGCCAAAAGTAATCGCGCGGCCAAGAAGCCAGCCGAGCGTCACGCCAAGTACTCCGCCAAACAAGCCCATCACGCCCGCTTCCACAAAGAAAAGTTGCTGCACATCGGAATCCGCCGCGCCCAGCGCTTTTAAGACGCCGATTTCGCGCCGGCGTTCCAGGATAGCCATAACCAAAGTGTTGACGATACCTAACGTGGCGACTGCCAGGGCCAAGCTGCCGAAAATGCCGAGCAGCAGATCAAAGACGGAGAAGAAAGTGCGCAACGACTTCGATGCATCAAGCAGCGAGAAGGCGGCGAAGCCCATATTCTTGATCGATGCTTCCAGAGTCTCGACGAGCGATGGCGATTTTGCGCGCACCGAAAGGGAAGCATAAGTGGTCTTCTTCGCGTTGACATCGCGCACCACGTCGCGCAAATCGTTCACTTGTGCGGCGCGAAGCGTTGATGCCGTTTGCAGCGGCATCAGCAGGCGTGCGTTGCCGTAGCCTCCATATCCGGCGGCGGGCTCCGTTTCCACAATGCCCACAATTGTCAGGTGCTGCTCCTTTGGAATAACAGAAAATCCGCCGGAATCTTCTCCGGGGTCTGTCGTTGAGTTGGGTACGCTCGGCGCCAACGCTTGCCGTTCCGCATAACGCAAAACCAATTCTTTTCCGATCAGCGAAGGAAGATTGCTAGACAGGTCTTTGGCAAATTCGATTTGCAGAATCGCCTCATTCGCGGTGGCCGACGAAAAGAAATGTCCCTGCATCCCGTCGAACGATCCCGAATTTCGCGACGATTCGGGCATGCCCGCAACGACCGTGGCGAACGGCTTGTTTTCGAAACGCACTTCGGTGAAAAAGCGCACTTGCGGATAAACTTCGAGCACGTTGGGCAGCGCCTCGATCTGCTTGCGCGCGTCATCGTCCAGCGCGCGTGGAGGCTTGTCGGATTCGGCGGCATCGCGCGGAGGCCGGCCCATTCCACGAAAATTATTTTTTGGCGTGACGAAGATCGTGTCGAACAGGCCGCTCTGCGAAAGCCGCTTGGACGCCAGTTGCTGCAAGCCGACGCCGAGCGACAACATGGCCACGAGGGAAGCAACGCCCACGGCGATACCCAGCGTGGTGAGCGCGTTGCGTAGAATGGCCTCGCGCAGATTGCGCAGAGCAAGGTCGGTAAGGTCGCGCCCCTTCATGCTGGCACCTTTGCCGTCGTGGATGTCGACAGCAGTTTTCCGTCGCCCATCAGCGCCAGTCGATCGGCAAAACGTTCCGCGAGCGGCCGTTCGTGAGTAACCATCACGATGGTCATGCCCAATTGGTTTTGCAATTCCCGCAGCAATTCCAGGATGGCTTCGCCAGTGTTCGAATCCAGATTTCCGGTGGGTTCGTCCGCCAGAAGAATTTTCGGCCGATTCACGAGCGCTCGGGCGATGGCCACGCGCTGCTGTTCGCCACCCGATAGTTCCGTCGGGCGGTGGCCAAGCCGGTGCGTCAGGCGCACTCGTTCCAGTGCTTCACGCACGCGCGGCCCTCGTTCTGCGCGATCCACTTCCGACAAGCGCAGCGGCAACTCAACATTTTCCTCCAGCGTCATGCGCGGAAGCAGATTGAACGACTGAAAAATCATGCCGATTGTATTCCGGCGGTAGCGCGCCAAATTCAGCGAGGAAAGCTCGGCGATATCCTGGCCGTTGGCAAAAATCGAGCCTGCAGTGGGCCGATCGAGACCTGCGATCAGGTTCAACAGAGTGGACTTGCCAGAGCCGGAAGAGCCGAGAAGCGCGAGGAATTCATTCTGCGCCACGGAAAGAGTGACGTCATCGACCGCCCGCACGTGCGTTTCGCCCATCGCGTAATGGCGAGAAAGGTGTTCCAGGTGGATGGCGGCGTCAGAGTTGGGCATGAGAACTGTGGTCAAGTAATGATACGTCTGAAGCCGCGAAAATCTTTCATCGTGAATTGGATGCGGTCGGCCGGTAAACGGTTGAGATTGGCCAGGGAAATAGGCATAGAATGCCACGCACCGGAGGTGGCGCGATGAAAGCGGTTGAAAACGCTCCAGCGTGGATTGATGCGTATCTCGAAAAAAAAGCGACGGACTTGGGCAAAGTGGCGCAAGAACTGCGAAAGCTCGTGAAGAAGACCGTGAAGGGCACAACAGAATCGGTGAACCCGTGGAAAATCCCCACAATTGAATCGAATGGTCCGATGTGTATGTTGATGGTGGGCAAGAAACACGTGACTTTTGGATTCCTGCGCGGAACATCGCTGCCCGATCCTGACAAGCTGCTCGAAGGCACCGGAAAAAATCTTCGCCACGTAAAATTGTATAGCACCGAGGAGTTGAGGAACCCCGCGCTGAAGAAATTGATTCTTGCGGCGGCCAGGCTGAACAAGAAAGAGCCGATGGAAGGCATGAAGCCGAAGAAAAAAGTGAAGTAGGTCGTGTGAGGGTTCGCATTAGCGAGAAATGGTTTGGTTAGGCGGAGAAAATCGATGCGGAAGTTGCGGATTGCGGCGCTCGGTTCAGTTTTCTGTTGTGCGGTGGTGAATGCCCAGAAGCCGCCCTTACTGCCGGAAAAAGATGTGTCCGTCTTGGCCCGCGAACTGAGTGGCGAGACTGCGAAGCGCAATCTGGAAGGCATTTCCCAATTCCACAGGCAACGCGGCTCGAAAGAATTCCACCAGGCTGCGGAGTTGGTGGCGGATCGCTTGCGCGCCTATGGCTTGAGCGACGTCGCGATCCTGCAATTTCCTGCAGACGGACAAATATTTTATGGCACGCAGCGCTCGCGTCCCGCCTGGGACGCGGAACTTGGCGAGCTGACAGAGTTAGGCGGCGCGAATCCGAAAATAATTGCCAGCTTCAAAAACGAGCCAGTCGCATTGGCGGAAGACAGTGAGTCTGCCGGTGTGGCCGCGAATTTGATCGATGCCGGCGAGGGCGCAAAAGACGCCGACTACGCGGGCAAAGAGGTGAAGGGAAAGATCGTGCTGGTCGGCGCACAGCCCGGAGCCGCGCAGGACCTCGCTGTCGGCAAATATGGAGCCGCCGGGATTCTAAGTTACGCGCAAAATCAGAAGACGGCGTGGACTGGCGACAATCGCGATCAGGTTCGCTGGGGCCACCTGGATACGTTTTCCTCGAACAAAGCTTTTGCGTTTATGGTGTCCCTGAACACCGCGAGCGCATTGAAAGATCGGCTGACGAAAGGTGAAGTGATCCAACTGCACGCGGTCGTTAAAGCCGGCCAGCATCCGGGCAACTACGAAGTCGTGACCGCGACCATTCCCGGCTCCGACGAAAAATTAAAGGATGAGGAGATTGCCTTTTCCTGTCATCTGGACCACCAGCATCCCGGCGCCAACGACAATGCCAGCGGTTGCGCCACGATTCTGGAAGTCGCGCGCACTCTGCAGAAATTAATTAAGGAAGGACAACTTGCGTCGCCTGCTCGCACCATTCGGTTCATCTTTCCGCCAGAAATCGAAGGAACGCTCGCGTTGCTGAATGGCAAGCCTGAGTTTGCCAAGCGTATCAAGGCTGTAGTCCACATGGATATGGTCGGCGGCGGGCCAGTGACGAAAGCAGTTTTTCACGTGACGCGAGGGCCGATGAGCTTGCCGTCGTTCGTTCACGACGTCGCTTGGTCATTTGCGGAATGGCTAAACGAAGAAACATACAAGTACGCCGCCACCGGAAAGTCCGACTACCCGATGATTTCGCCTGAAGGTGGGAAAGAGCCGCTACGCGCGGAATATTCCGCATACACCATGGGCAGCGATCACGATGTCTATCAAGATTCGTCGTTCGGCATCCCCGCAATTTATTTGAACGACTGGCCGGACCGATATATTCACACCAACCTGGATTCACCCGCGAATATTGATCCTACGAAACTGAAACGCGCGGCCTTCATAGGCGCCGCCAGCGCCTATTTTCTGGCTATGCAGAATAATTCCGACGCGCAGACTCCCCTTGCGGAATGGCAGGCGACAAAACAAGGGTCGCTGCAACGCGAGTCGTTGCTTCAAGCGCATCAGCGCGACCTGACGCCCGACGAAGTGACTTGGAGCAATCTGGCAAATTGTCGGTACGGATTGAGTATCCAAGAAAAACTTCGCGCTGCGATGGAAGCTCTATCTAACAATACGGGGAATAGCGCGAAGATTGAGCTTCCAGACTGCTCGCGCATTTCTGCGACTCAGGCTCCATCGGAACAGAAAGCAACGTCAGAGCTTCGATTCAGTCGCTTGCCGCAGCCAAAAGGCCCGATGGCTGTATTTGGATACGATTATTTTGCGTCGAATTTTGCAAAAAAGAGCCATCCGGTCCCGCCGAAATTATTGGAGTACGAAGGTCTCTGGGGCAGCGGCGAAGAATATGCCTACGAGGTTTTGAATTTCGCGAATGGCAAAAACAGCCTGTGGGATATACGCAATGCGGTCTCCGCAGAATACGGACCAGTTCCAG
>DASXLU010000297.1:0-12869 GCA_036496065.1 Candidatus Acidiferrum sp. | reverse complement strand
CCATTGCTCCGGTATTGGCCGAAATCGCGTTTTTCAAAGGTGTTTCGGAGTGGCATAACCCGGTTATGGAATTCCTGCGCAGGAGATATAGAAGCAGCGTTCGATGGGCTCTGGAACATCGAAAAGTGACATTAACTGCTGCGGGTGCAGTGCTGGCTGCGACATTCCTGTTACTGATGAGCGGACTTGTTGGTTCGGAGTTTCTGCCGCATCTGGATGAGGGCGCGATTTGGGTACGCGGCACACTAGCACCGAGCACTGGACCGACTGAGGGCACGCGGGTAATGGATCAAGCGCGCGTCATTCTCGCGGCATTCCCGGAAGTGAAGCAAGTGGTTTCACAGGTTGGACGGCCGGACGATGGGACGGATACGACCGGATTTTTCAATACGGAATACTTCGTGGACTTGAAATTGAAGGATAAATGGAGACCCGTCTTTCACGAGAATAAAGACGAATTAATTGCGGCGATGGACAGCGAATTGAACAAGATTCCCGGTGTTCTGTGGAACTTTTCGCAGCCAATTTCGGACAACATGGAAGAAGCGGTGAGCGGCGTTAAGGGGGAACTGGCCGTCAAAATGTACGGGGACGACTTGAAGACGCTGGAATCGAAAGCGGATGAAATCGTAGGCGTAATGCGATCGATACCCGGTATTGAAGATCTCGGTCTATTGCGTATTTTAGGTCAGCCCAACCTGAACCTGACAATTGATCGGCAAGCCGCGGCGCGGTATGGCTTGAACGTTTCGGATGTACAGGACGCAGTGGAGACTGCGATTGGCGGAAAAGCGGTGACGCAGGTATTACGTGGCGAACAGCGATTCGATCTCGTCGTGCGTTACCAGGAGCCCTATCGTGATAGCAAAGAAGCTATCGAGAATATTCGCATCGTGGCGCCTACGGGCGAACGGGTCTCGCTGGGACAGGTAACGCACGTCGATACTGTGGATGGTGCGTCGGAGATTTATCGCGAAGAGAATTCGCGCTACGTGGCGATCAAATACAGCGTACGAGGGCGCGACTTAGGCAGTACCGTGGAAGAGGCAATGGCCAAGGTGCAACGCGAGGTAAAGTTGCCAACTGGCTATCACCTGGATTGGGCCGGAGAGTACGAAAGCCAAAAAAGATCGCAACGACGACTGCTCATCGTATTGCCCATTACGATTCTGGTGATTTACATCATTCTCTTCACGATGTTTCAGTCCGCGAAATGGGCAGCGCTTACTCTGGCAAACGTATCTATGGCGCCTATTGGTGGAATCGTAGCTCTGCTGTTAACGGGCACGCATTTTAGCGTGTCGAGTGGTGTAGGTTTTCTGGCTTTGTTTGGTGTGTCGGTGCAAGTCGGCGTGATCATGATCGAGTACATCAATGACCTGCGCGCGCAAGGCTACTCAATTGAAGACGCGGCCGTGGAAGGCGCTATCTTGCGGTTGCGCCCCATTATGATGACGATGTTGGTGGCCACACTTGGACTGCTTCCCGCAGCGCTATCGCGAGGCATTGGGTCAGACTCTCAGCGTCCGTTCGCGATTGTAATCGTTGGTGGGCTACTTGCGGCATTGTTCATCAGCATCTACCTGTTGCCAACGATGTATGTGTGGATTGCAAGAGACACCGATAAGTTGCCGGCACACGAAGCGGAGTGGGAAGAAGCCAACTGATAACAGCGCATTGGACGCAGTGACGTCTGTCACGCTGCGAAGTACTGCAACTGCAACATTCGTATTACGTGTTGTTTCCATTGCAATCACACTCGCGGAGCCCTAACATTTTTATATCGCTCCGGAGAGTTTCCCATGACACGAAGCATGTCGATTGTCGACGGCAATGAAGCCGCCGCGTCCGTAGCGTACCGCCTGAACGAAGTCATCGCGATTTACCCAATCACACCGTCGTCGCCGATGGGCGAATGGTCGGATCAATGGAATTCCGAAAAAAAGAGGAATATTTGGGGCGCGATCCCGGACGTGGTGGAAATGCAGAGCGAAGGCGGCGCTGCAGGTGCGTTGCACGGCGCACTGCAAGCGGGCTCGCTGGCCACGACGTTCACGGCTTCGCAGGGGCTGTTGTTGATGATCCCAAATATGTACAAGATCGCCGGCGAATTAACGGCTGCGGTGATCCACGTGGCGGCACGTACATTGGCCACGCACGCTCTTTCGATTTTTGGCGATCACAGCGACGTGATGGCCACGCGGCAGACCGGTTTTGCTTTGTTGGCTTCCAACTCCGTACAGGAAGCACACGATTTTGCGGCGATTGCGCAGGCGGCAACCCTGGAAGCGCGCATACCGTTCCTACACTTCTTTGACGGCTTTCGCACCTCGCACGAAGTCAACATGATCTCACCGCTGAGCGACGACGATTTGCGCGCACTGATCGACGATAAGTTCGTTCGACAGCATCGCGAGCGAGCACTGTCGCCGGATCATCCAGTTTTGCGCGGCACGGCACAAAACCCCGACGTATTTTTCCAGGCGCGCGAAGCATGCAATCCGTTTTACCGGGCGTGCCCGACGATTGTGCAAGATGCTATGGACAAATTCGCGCAACGGACCGGCAGGCAATATCACTTGTTTGACTACTACGGCCCAGCCGATGCAGAGCGCGTGATCATTTTGATGGGCTCGGGTGCCGGAGCTGCGGAAGAGGCAGTGGATGCTTTGCGGAAGTTGGGAGAGAAAGTCGGCCTGCTGAAGATTCATTTGTATCGGCCCTTTGCCGCGGATGCGTTTCTCGCCGCCATACCCAAGAGCACCAAGGCGATCGCTGTGCTGGATCGAACCAAGGAGGCAGGAAGCCTGGGCGAGCCGGTCTATCAGGACGTGCTGACGGCTCATATGGAGAAATTTGCAGGGACCGCGTCAGCCAGCATTCCGCGAATCATCGGCGGGCGGTACGGACTGTCGTCGAAAGAATTCACTCCGGCGATGGTGAAAGCGGTGTTCGACGAACTGAAAAAGCCCGAACCCAAGAATCATTTCACTGTCGGAATCGTCGATGACGTTACCCACACCAGCTTGGCGTATGATGCGGACTTCTCGACCGAAGATCCGCGTACGGTGCGAGCGCTGTTCTACGGATTGGGTTCCGACGGAACGGTTGGTGCCAACAAGAATTCCATCAAGATTATTGGCAAGGGAACGAATAACTTTGCGCAAGGATATTTCGTATACGATTCCAAGAAATCCGGCGCGGTGACGGTATCGCATCTGCGGTTCGGGCCGGATCCCATTCGTTCTACGTATCTAATCAGCAAGGCAAACTTTATTGCGTGTCACCAGTTCCAGTTCCTGGACCGCCTGGATGTGCTGGTGGCCGCGGAACCCGGAGCCACGTTCCTGCTGAACACGCCATTTTCGGCAGAAGAGATCTGGTCGCACATTCCGCGCCAAGCGCAGGAAACGATTCTGGGGAAGAAACTGCGGTTCTTTGTGATCGACGGCTATGCCGTGGCGCGCGAAGCGGGAATGGGCAGCCGCATCAACACCATTATGCAGACGTGCTTCTTTGCGATAAGCGGAGTGTTGCCGCGCGAGGAAGCCATCGCTGCGATCAAGAAGGCTATTCACGATACTTATGGAAAACGCGGCGACGCCGTGGTGCAGAAAAACTACGCGGCCGTAGATACGGCGCTCGCTCATTTGCACGAAGTTAAAGTTCCGGAGCGGGTCACGGCAACGTTCGACATTTTGCCTGCCGTGTCGACTCAAGCGCCGCAATTCGTAAAGCATGTGCTCGGCACTTTGATCACTGGCAACGGAGATTCTCTGCCGGTCAGCGCCATGCCAATCGATGGAACATTCCCGACGGGAACCGCGATGTGGGAGAAGCGGAACATCGCCAAGGAGATTCCGGTTTGGGATGAAGGATTGTGCATACAGTGCGGCAAATGCGTGCTGGTCTGCCCGCACGCGGTGATTCGCGCGAAGGTCTACGATTCTTCCTTATTGGACAAAGCGCCTGCAGGATTCAAATCGTCGAAACCGAAGTGGCGTGAATTCGAAAAGATGAAATATACGCTGCAGGTCTCACCGGATGACTGCACCGGCTGCAGGTTGTGCGTGGAAGTATGCCCGGCAAAGAGCAAGAGCGAAGTGAAGCACAAGGCCATCAACATGGAGGAACAGGCGCCCTTGCGCCAGCCGGAAAATGCAAACTGGGATTTCTTTCTGTCGTTGCCGGATATCGACCGCAACCGCTTGTCGCACGCGCAAGTGAAGGACTCGCAATTGCTGGAGCCACTGTTTGAGTTCTCTGGAGCGTGCGCGGGATGCGGCGAGACTCCGTACATCAAGTTGCTGACGCAATTGTTTGGCGACCGCTTACTGATCGCTAATGCGACTGGTTGCTCTTCCATTTATGGCGGCAACTTGCCGACTACGCCCTATACCAAGAATCCGGATGGCCGCGGGCCGAGCTGGTCGAACTCGCTGTTTGAAGACAACGCGGAATTCGGATTGGGCATGCGTCTGGCGGTTGACCAACAGGCGCAATATGCCCGCGAGTTGTTGACCAGGTGCAATGGAAATATTGGCGAAGTCCTCGTCAAAGAATTGTTGGAAGCGGACCAGAGTAAAGAAGCGGGTATCGACGCGCAACGAAAACGTGTAGTCGAGCTGAAGAAGAAGCTTGCCGCTTTGGATACTCCGGAAGCTCAAGCGCTCTTGGCCTTGGCGGATCACCTGGTGCGAAAGAGCGTATGGCTGCTGGGTGGCGACGGTTGGGCCTACGACATCGGCTTTGGAGGCTTGGATCACGTGCTGGGCTCCGGGCGCAATGTGAACGTGCTGGTGCTCGACACTGAGGTCTACTCGAACACTGGCGGACAGATGAGCAAGTCGACTCCGCGCGGCGCCGTAGCAAAGTTCGCGACGGGCGGTAAGCATACGGCCAAGAAAGATCTGGCGATGGAAGCGGTGAGTTACGGATACGTTTATGTAGCTCGCGTGGCAATGGGTGCCAATGATACGCATACGCTGAAGGCCCTGACGGAAGCCGAGGCGCATGACGGACCATCCTTGATCATTGCCTATAGCCACTGCATCGCGCATGGTTACGACATGTCGCAGGGCCTGGATCAACAGAAGAAGGCGGTGCTCTCAGGCTACTGGCCGCTGATGCGCTATAACCCCGGATTGCGGCTGGAGGGCAAAAATCCATTCTTGCTCGATTCAAGGGCTCCGAGCATTCCGCTTAGGCAATACGCGTATCAGGAAGCGCGTTACACCATGTTGGTTCGCAGCAATCCCGAGGCAGCGAAAGACTTGCTGAAGGCTGCGCAAGATGACGTCGAACGCCAGTGGCGGGTATACACCAACCGCGCAGCGATGGCCGGACGCTCAGAAACGCCACATATTGCGCCGGAAGAAACGGAACAAGAGGTTGCGCCGGTGAAGAAGAGCGGAGAAGACGAATGAGCGATCTCAGCACGAAATATCTCGGGCTCAATCTGAAGTGTCCACTAATGGCGTCTGCTTCGCCTCTTTGCGATTCCGTCGACAACATCAAAAGGCTGGAAGATAACGGGATTGCTGGCGTGGTATTGCCATCCCTGTTTGAGGAGCAGTTGGAGCTGGAAAGTATGACGGTGGATGCGGATCTTGTGCGCGGCACCGACAGTTTTCCCGAATCCACTAATTTTCTGCCCGATCTGCAGAATTACAATATGGGTCCCGATGCGTATCTGGAACTAATCCGGCATGCGAAGGAAGCCGTAAACATTCCCGTCATCGCGAGTATCAATGGGATTACAGACGGTGGATGGCTGCAGTTCGCGAAGTTGATGGAAGAAGCCGGCGCAGACGCCATCGAACTGAACATTTATTCCATCCCTACGGACCCTGCGACTAGCGGAAATGAAGTTGAGCAGGGCTATGTCGATCTGGTCCGGCACCTCAAGCGCAGCATTCGAATTCCCCTGGCAGTGAAGTTGTCCCCATTTTTCAGCGCCCCGGCAAATATTGGAGTGCGGCTCGATGAAGCCCGGGTCGACGCGCTAGTCCTATTCAATCGCTTTTATCAGCCGGACCTCGATATTGAGCAACTCGAAGTTCTGCCGAGCCTCACGTTGAGCCGGCCCGAAGAATTGCTGCTTCGCTTGCATTGGACGGCAATTTTGTCGGGGCATGTTCGGGCGGATTTGGGGATTACCGGCGGGGTACATAGTTCGCGAGACGTGCTGAAGTGCATCTTGGCGGGCGCGAAGGTCGCGTTCATGACGTCGGCGCTCTTAAGGAACGGCGTGCACCATGCAGGATACGTGCTGGCCGAAGTGAAACGCTGGCTGGATGAGCATGAGTACAGCTCGATTCAGCAAATGTGCGGAAGCATGAGCCACGGCGCCGTTTCCGACCCCACGGCGTTTGAGCGCGGCAACTATATGAAGGTTCTCAGTTCGTATACGTTGCGCGCAAACGTCTTCAACGATTAACAAGAAATCAGCCGGGAGCCGGTTGGGGCGCGAGCGAGAAAACCTGGTCCGCGATCGAACCCGCCTCACTAATCACGTTTTCGATTAGGTCGTCGCGTGCCTCGAGGGAGAGCTCTGCGGCTTTGGGAAAACGCCTGTGAAGAGGTGCCCATAGATCTTCATTAGTTAGTGCGAGTTGCTGCTCGTCTTCGTACCCGTAATCGAGTCCATACTTGAAGCATATTTTGTCCGCAACCGAAACAATGACGGTCAATTCGTTGTCGGTCGATTGATCCTCCGGATGATGGTGAAATTCGATGGTCTCTGAAACTTCCAGAGGCAAGCGCCACAGTTCTGCCAGCAGACGCCCGCTTTCGGCATGAGTGAAGCCGAGAACGCGCTCTTCCATGTCCAGAAACGAAGTTTTTTCTCGGATGGCTTCTTCGAGGACATTGCGAAACTCCTCCGGAAAGAGCACGCCGTTCACCAGCACACCAATGTCGTGCAAGAGCCCGCACAGGTACGCCTGATTCTTGTGCTTGCTGAATTCCTTCTCGAGCCTTTGCGCAATCAAAGCGGCGCCGAGAGAGTGGCGCCAGAAGACTTCCCGGCGGATGCTTCTGCAGACGTGAGCAAACATCAAGGGCAAGCTGCAGGAGAAGGCCAGATCGCGGATACGCCAAAGGCCAAGGGCTAACACCGCCTCCTTCACCGTCGAGACATCAGCGCGCTGCCGAAAGAGAGCGGAATTTGCCAACCTCAGACACTGTGCGGCAAGAGCCTTGTCGTACGAAATGGTCTCGACCACGCGGTCCACGTTGATTTGGCTCGCGCGAACGCTGAGTTCTTCTGAGAGGACACTTAGAATCGAAGGCATCGCCGGGAGATTGCCCAACAATCCGACTCGTTGCGTCAGGAGATCGTGTGTGACTGAGTCCACGGTTGGCCTCGGAACGAACACAACGTAACGCCCACACGTGTTGGTGATGCCGCTTCAGCGTTACTTCCAGCCAGGAATTTCGAGCATGCGACCAGCCAAACCGGTTTGCCGAAAAGTGAAAGCTTTTGCATCAGTGTGAAGCTTCAAATTAGCACAGATGTCCCGAATGGACTCACCTCTGCGCGCATACTTGTATCTCGTGTAGGACCGAAAAACTCGCAGAATGCGAGAAACAGTGCGCAGCCGAGAGGGGAGTGCAGCAACCTTGTGGAAAGTTGTGGTAGCAAGCGTGCAACTAAAGAAATGCGCGTGCTGCTAAATTGCGCCGCAACGGAGCCATGGCTACACCAGCGACCCTTAACCGATTTTTAGCGCGCCAGCCCATTTTGACCGATAAGCGCAAGTTGTTTGCGTACGAAATTTTGTCAAGATATGGGCCGGAAAATTATTGCAAGCCTCGGCCCACAAGTCAGATTCACGTGAATGCGATGGACGAGCTGTTTTTGATGGGAATTCGCACCATGACAGAGGAAATGCCGGCTTTCCTGAATTGCACGCGCGAGTTCGTGTTGAGTGATTTTCTGACATTGATGCCGCGCGATCTCGTCGTCGGGGAAATACTAGAGACCGTGCCACCCGATCAGGAAGTCCTCAGAGCATGCCAGCGAATGAAAGACCAGGGATACCGCCTGGCACTGGATGATTACTGTGACGTACCGGAAACCAGGCCGCTTCTGAATTTTGCCGACTTCGTGAAGATTGACGTCCTGTTGACGAGTTTTACCGAGCAGAAGCGAGTCGTTGATCTGTGCCATGACCGAGGATTGCCTGTAGTCGCCGAAAAAGTGGAAACGGACGAGCAATTTCACCGTTGCCTCGACTTAGGATATGACTTCTTTCAGGGATATTTTTTTTGCCGACCGCAGATTGTTGGCCGGCGCAGCGTCCCCGCCAACAAAACCATTTATCTGGAACTTCTACAGGCATCAAACGAAGAAGAGTTCAGCCTTTACAAAATAGGTCAACTGTTCAAACGCGACGTGTCATTGAGTTATAGGTTGCTACGGTATCTGAACTCCGCCATTTTTGCGTTTCACACCGAAATACACTCGATACCCCATGCGCTGACCTTGCTGGGCGAACGAGCCATGCGCAAATGGATATCCCTTGTGAGCGTGGCGGCACTGGGCGACTCTGTGGCCGACGATTTGTTGCGGCTTCCGCTGCTCCGTGCCATGTTCTCTGAACTAATCGGGAAAAAAGTGGGAATGATCCAGGAATCCAACGAATTGTTCCTGATGGGTTTGCTTTCGGTAATGGATGCGTTGCTGAATGTGCCGATGCCCGATGTGCTGGCCGAAATTCCAGTGGACGACGACATCAAGAAAGCGCTGCTGGGCAGAGAGAGCCGTTATCGGCCGATCTTCGAAGTTGTCTTGGATTACGAATCGGGCACGTGGGAACAATTGGCGCACTCTTCGCGGCACATCGGTTTGCACGAGGATCTTCTGCCAGACCTGTACTTTCGCTCGGTGCAGTGGGTTGGCGATGTGCTTTCGAGCTCACCAGTAATGGCATAGGCCCGCGGCGCGTTATTTCTTGATTTCCGCCAACACCTCTTTGGCAATGTGAAAGGCGCTGTTTGCAGCGGGGACTCCGCAATAAACGGCAGCCTGCAGGAGCACTTCTTTGATCTCGTCTGGCGTCACTCCATTATTGACGGCACCGCGAACGTGAAGGCGCAACTCATCGGGGCGGTTTAGAGCGACGGTCATGGCGATCGTAAGCAAGCTACGAGTTTTTCGAGGAAGCCCGGGCCTGTTCCAAATCTCGCCCCACGCGTATCGGGTAATCAGATCCTGAAATTCGCTGGTAAAATCGTTTTGATTGGATACAGCCCGGTCGACATGCGTGTCTCCCAGCACCGCGCGACGCACCTTCATTCCTTCGTCATGGCGTTTACGATCATCCATCGTGGCTCCTTCACGATTGCAGGAAAGCTAAGACCTCGCGATTGAAATCGGCTCGCGCTTCAATGTTAGAGAGATGGGCGGCGGGCACTTGCACAAGCTTGGCGCCGGCGATTGCGTTGGCGATGAACTGTCCGTCTGCAAGTGTAGCGACCAAATCGTGCTTCCCGACAACAACAAGCGTCGGTGACTTGATGTGCGAGACGGTATCGCGCATGTCTGCGTCGCGCACGACCGCGCAGTTGGCGATATACCCTTCGGGATTTGCAGACTCCACCATTTGCTGCAATTCGGCCACTTCGTCGGCGTGAGAAGTTCGAAAATCGAAGGTGAACCACCGCTCCATGAGTGACCCGGCAACTGCTTTCATGCCGCCTTTGGTTACGGCTTCAATGCGCGCATGCCAGGTTTCCGGTGTGCCAATCTTTGCTCCTGTATCGCACAGGACAAGTTTGTGAAGCCGCTCTGGGTGGTTGGCCCCCAAGTACATTCCGGTGGTGCCGCCCATGGATAGTCCACAAAAATAAACGCGGTCGACGTGGAGAAAATCGAGCAGCTCAACAAGGTCCCGGCTCAACTGTGCGATGTTGTAAGGTCCAGGAGGAATGCTGGACAGACCGTGGCCGCGCGTATCGTACCGAAGTATGTGGAAATGCGGTGCGAAGGCTTCGAGTTGCGGATCCCACATGCGATAGTTGGCGCCGAGCGAATTGCAAAATGCGAGAACGGGAGCAGATTCGTTTCCGGACCACGCATAGTGAAGTTGCACCGCGGAGAGTTTTGCGAATGGCATCGTCGTCGTCCTTTCAACGGGTCGCTCATGGTTGCACGGCCTTGCGAGACGCTTCGGCGACGACCGCGGCAACAAACTCCCGGGCGCTTCCCAGATAATTACCGACGTCAAACAGGCTCTCTAAATCGGCGGGCGTGAGATGACCGCGCAGCCGGGGATCGCCGATGAGAATATCCTTCAAGTGACGATGTTCTGCCAGCGCTTTCTTGCACGCTGCTTCGAGTAGCATGTGCGCCGGTTCTTTGCCCATGCGGTCGGCTAGGGCCATAGCCGCAGCTTCGCTGAAAATCAGTCCGTTGGTGATGTCGAGATTCTTGCGCATGCGCTCGGCATCTATCACTAACTCCGGAATCATTTCCGCTAAATGGTGCAGTGCGCCACCTGCCAAGCGAACAATGTCTGGCAGCGTTTCCCACTCGGCGTGCCAGCCGCCAAGTCCGCGCTGATGTTCTTGGGGCATGGCCGAAATGAGTGTGCTGACCAGACCGGGGACGCGCTGTGCCGCCGACAGCACGACGGCGCAGGTGACTGGATTGCGCTTGTGTGGCAGCGTCGAAGAGCCGCCGCGACTTTCGCCCGACGGTTCGAAAAGTTCCGCGACTTCCGTTTGCGTGTGCAACGAAATATCACGGGCAATCTTTCCTAGTGTGCCGGTGAGCAGAGCAAGCGTCGTACCTGTCTCCACCATGCGATCGCGATGCGTGTGCCAAGGCGCTAAGGGAAGTGCGAGCTTGAGGTCGGCTGCCAAGGCCTTTGCGACATCCGGCCCGCGGCCCGCGAGGGCTGCCAGTGTTCCTACAGCGCCTCCGAACTGCAGCGTGAGCACGCGCGGACGGATTTCGGAGAGTCGCATGCGGTGACGCAGCAACGCGTCGAGCCATCCGGCCACAATGAATCCGAATGTGGTAGGAAGCGCCTGTTGCATCCATGTGCGTCCAGCGATTGGCGTGGATTGGTGCGAACTGGCCATGGTGGAAAGTGTCTCGATCAGCCGATCGAGATCCTGGGCGATGAGCGCAAGGGCGCTGCGAATTTGGAGCACCGTCCCAGTATCAATCGCGTCCTGGCTTGTGGCGCCCCAGTGAACGAAACGAGCAGCGTCTTTGCTTTCGCTGGCGACAACCTCTGTAAGTTTCTTTACCAATGGAATTGCAATATTGCCTGCGCTGGCGGACTGCGCCGCGAGTTCAGCCGGAACAAAATATTGTGCGCGGCATTTCGATGCGATTGTTTCTGCGCTACCTTGCGGAATTACACCGATCGCGGCTTCCGCGCGAGCCAAAGCCGCTTCGAAGTCCAGAATGCCCTGAAGAGTCTGCTCGTCAGAGAACACGGCGTCGAGAGCGGCGAAGCGAAACAACGTGTCGTAGAGACTCATCAGGTCAAGTTCTCCGGCAAAGCCGATTCAGCAATCAAAAAATACTGTTTCCTGGTCGCCCTGCAAATAGATGTTCCATTCCAATTCATTGGGAGCGCTGTTTGCACGCTGCGCAATCAACGTCGGGCGTCGCTCGACTGGTAAACACGCAAGCACCGGGTCGGAGTCGTTCAGCGGCTCGTCCGGAAAATAAACTCGCGTGATCAATCGCTGCAACAAGCCGCGCATGAATATGGAAATCGCCAGATGAGGAGCGTGAGGTTGTCCATCGGGGCCGCGGACACTGCCTGGCTTAACAGTTGTGAAGACGAATTCGCCTGCATCATTTGTCGGTACGCGGCCAAAGCCGAAAAATTGTTTAGGTTCGCGCGCTCGCGCCAATTCAGCCGGATCAGGATAGTTTCCGTCAGGGTCTGCTTGCCAGATTTCGATGACCGCATCGAGAACAGGCTTTCCGTCAGCGTCGAGAATCCGGCCGCGAAATGTGAGGCGATCGGGCCGATCTATCCCAACGGAAATGTCCGCGCGGTTCAGGGTATCGAGTCCAATACTGAAAAAAGGTCCAACTGTTTGAGATGGAGTTTGTTTGCAGGCCATCTCAAGGTTCCATCGGGGTGGCGTTGCGGCCACGAAGGACAATATCAAAGCGGAAGCCTAGAGAGATTTCTGGCGTTGTCGTCGCCCAGTCAAAGGAAGAAATCAACCGATTGCGGGCCGCCTCCAATGAAACACTATTGAAAATGGGATCGAAGGGAAGAAGTGGATCCCCCGGAAAATACATTTGGGTGATGAGACGAGTCGCGAAGGCTTCTCCGAATACAGAAAAATGGATGTGCGCGGGCCGCCATGCATTCAGATGATTTTTCCACGGATACGCACCAGGACGTATGGTGATGAACTCATATTGTCCCTGCTCGTCGGTAAACGCATGTCCAACCCCTGTGAAATTGGGATCAAGCGGCGCTTCGTGTTGATCATTCTTGTGGAGGTAGCGACCTGCAGAGTTGGCCTGCCAGATTTCGACCAGCGAATGCTGCACCGGCCGCCCATCTTCATCTTCCACACGGCCGCTTACCACGATGCGTTCACCTAGTGGATCTTCGCGGTGCTGGCGCGTGAGATCGAATGCATTCGGCGCGATGAGAGACTTGGGAAATTCGGGTCCAGTAATTTCTGACAGGGTAAGCGGAAGATGAATCAGAGGCTTCGTCGGCGCGCGTTTCGCGGAGGACGCATACAGCGCATGAAGGTAATCGGGGTGCGTACCAGGGTCGGGCTTTCGATATCCCACCAACTTCTTCATCGTGACTCCAGAGATTAGACGCGTTCGAGAAGCAGCGAGATCCCCTGGCCGACACCAATACACATGG
>DASXLU010000296.1:0-3734 GCA_036496065.1 Candidatus Acidiferrum sp. | reverse complement strand
CTGGCATTGGCTTGAACACGTCATTCCGAACGGAGTCTGCGGAGTGAGGAATCTCTCTCGGATTGTCAATCGAAGAGGGATTCCCCGGGCAAACTTCGCCCTCGGAATGACGGTTTAGGGACAGACTCAAGGGAGCGGCATGGACCAACCAGAAGAGAAACAACTCGCACGCAGCCTACGCGAACGAGACCTGCTCCTCCTCTTCGTAGGCTCGGTGATCGGCTCGGGAATCTTTTTGACTCCCGGACTGATCCAGCGCCAGGTCGGCGGTTCCGTAGGCTACGCTCTGCTCGTTTGGCTTGTCGGTGGCGTGCTCTCGCTGCTCGGAGCACTAACTTACGCCGAGCTATCGGCAGCAAATCCTGAAGCTGGAGGCTTATATTGCTACATCCGCGACGCATTCGGCCGCTTGCCGGCGTTTCTCTACGGCTGGGGACTGTTTCTCGTGATTGCCAGTGCCACCATAGCCGCGCTAGCGCATGCGTTCACGAAGTACCTGCAAGAAATCATTCCACTCACACCGTTTGAGGCGTCGCTTGTTGTGAATCTCGTGATCGCCGTGGTCACCGCGGTAAATGTCTGGGGCACACGAAAGAGTTCCGACTTGCAGAACGTGACGACTCTTATCAAAGTCGGCATCGTCGTGATTCTCGGCACTGTACTGCTGGCGTTCGGACTAGGTCGCGAGCATCATCTCGGAGAAATTCGCGCCGCTTGGGGCGGAACCCAGTCCGGATATAAGCTGCTTTCCGGATTTGGTTTCGCGATGATCACCGTCCTTTGGGCTTACGAGGGCTGGCAGTTCGGCACCTACAGCGCCGGCGAAGTGCAGAATCCGCAAAAAAGTTTTCCTCGGGCGTTTCTCATGGGCGGCTTGGTGCTGATTGGCCTCTATCTTTTCGCCGTGATCGCATACTTGGCCGCGCTCGGGCCCGCCAACGCCGCGTCTAGCGACACGATCGCTGCCGCCGCAGCCTCCCGCGTTCTGGGTTCCTGGGCTGGCAAATTTGTAGCCGCCACAATCCTCGTGTCCACTTTCAGTGCGGCCAACAGCGTGATGCTCACGGCGCCGCGTGTTTTTTTCGCCATGGCCAACGACAATCTCTTCTTCAAGAAGTTGGCGGAAATTCATCCGCGATTTGGAACTCCGGCGATCGCCGTCACTGCGCTCGGCGTATGGTCGTGTGTGCTGGCTTCCGTCGGAGAATTCGCGAAGTTAGCGAATGGCGCGATTTTCATTGGCTGGATTTTTTATGGCTTAGGGGCAGCCGCAATTTTTCCAATTCGCCGCGCAAATCGCGGCAAAGTTCTTCCCTACTACGTTCCGGGATATCCGGTGACACCGTTGCTGTTCGTATTAGCGGCGCTGGCGATTGTCGGCAACGCGATTTATGGCGCGGCAATGAATCCGCACGAATTTACCTATTTATTGGTATCGATTGGGCTAATGTTGCTTGGCCTTCCCGGTTATTTCTTTTGGCAGCGGCAAAACTCAACTCACTAATCACGAAGTCACGCTCGCTGTAAGCTCACAACAAACTCAACGGATCCATATCCACGAGGATAGCGGTCTCTGGGATTTCGTTAGCCTCGCAAAAAGACATTGCTCCTGCCAGCAGCTTGGTGAGCACCGAACGCTTCGGCGACTTTAACAAAAACTGGTAGCGATGGTCTTTTTTTAGCCGCGCAAGTGGCGCGGAAGCAGGGCCGAGGATACGTACACCTTTTCCATCGTGTGGCGAAAAATATTCCGAGAGCCTGCGCGACCAGCGAATCGCGTTCTCCATGCTGGTGTTGCGCACAATTACGTTCGCCAGCGAAGTGAACGGGGGATACGCCATCATGCGGCGAAAATGCACTTCACGTTCGTAGAAGGACAGATAATCTTGCCGGACCGCATCCTGAATCGCGTAATGCTCCGGATAAAAGGTTTGGATCAGCACACGGCCGGGGAGTTCGCCTCGGCCTGCGCGTCCCGCTACTTGCGTGAGCAACTGGAAAGTACGTTCGGCCGCGCGAAAGTCCGGCAAGCTAAGCGAAGAATCAGCCGAGATCACGCCGACCAGCGTCACGCGCTGAAAATCGTGGCCTTTCGCCAGCATTTGCGTGCCTACCAGAATGTCCAGCGCGCCTCCCGCAAACGCGCCGAGGGTTTCCTGATATTGCTGCTTGGTGCGCGCCGTATCGCGGTCAAGACGCGCGATGCGTGCTCCAGGAAATTCCTTGCGCAGCCGTTCTTCAAGATGCTCCGAGCCTTCGCCAAAAAAATAAACGTATTTCGATTCGCACTTCGGGCAGGCCTGCGGAATCGCCTGAATCGATCCGCAGTAGTGGCACTCCAGGCGATTGCGGCTCTTGTGGTGCGTCATCGAAATACTGCAATTGGCGCACTGCACCGATGCTCCGCAACTGCGGCACAGCACCGACCACGAATAGCCGCGCCGATTGATTAGCACCAGCGCTTGCGTGTGGAACTCCAGGCACTCAGCGATGCCATCGTGCAACGAGCGCGAGATCGGACTGGTCTGGTGGGTCTGCTGGAAATCCTGGCGCAGATCCACGATCTCGACCGCGGCCAGCGAACGATTTTCCACGCGCCCGGCCATGGAGAGTAACTCGTATTTCCCGTTGACCGCGTGGTGATAGGTTTCGAGTGACGGCGTCGCCGAGCCCAGCAACGCAACCGCGTTTTCCAGCTTGGCGCGTACGATGGCCACATCGCGACCGTGATAGCGAGGCGTTTCTTCCTGCTTGTAACTGCTCTCCTGTTCCTCGTCGATGATAACCAGCCCGAGATTTTCGAGCGGCGCGAACACGGCAGAGCGCGTCCCCACCACGACGCGTGCCTGACCGTTGCGCACACGCCACCATTCGCGTGCACGCTCTACGTCGCTCAACGCCGAGTGCAGCATGGCAACGCCTTCGAAGCGCGCACCAAACCAGGCACGGCACTGGCGCCCGATCCACAACGTCAACGCGATTTCCGGCACCAGCACGATCGCCGTTTTGCCGCGCGCCAATGTGTCTTGCACGCAGCGGAGATAGACTTCCGTCTTACCGCTACCAGTAACGCCGTGCAGCAGTTGCGCGCCGAATTCGCCAAGTTCGAAACGTGCGCGAATCGAATTGAACGCGCTTTCCTGTGCCGGATTCAGTGAATGTGCGGGCGGCGAATAGCCTGTGTCGAAGGGATCCTCTGCCGGGTCAACCGTTTCTTCCCATCCCTCCAGCAGACCATTGCGAAGCATGCGCTCGATAATCGTGCGGGAAACCTGAGCGAGTTTCATCAGCCGAGGAACGGGCAGCGGGCCGCGTTCTGTCACTAGTAACTCCCGAACGCGCCCTTGTTTCTCGTTCAGCGATGCCGCCGCACCTTGCTCTTCATCCTTCCACGCCACGACGTGCTGCGTCTTGCGCTTCCGGCCTTGCAGCGTTTCGCGAATTTCCACGTGTCCGCGTCGCTGTAACTTCTGCAGAGCGCCAGGATCGATCCCAATCTTGGCGGAGGCAGCAAGTTGGATGGCTCCCTTTTTCTGCGAGAGCTTCTGCAGGAATTCAACTTCGGGCAGCGTGAGATCGATCAGTACCGCGCCCGCTTTCAGGCCGGCGACGAAGTCCTTTCCGGCTTCCGTGAGAATAATTTCCCGGCGCAGCGCCAGCTCCGTAACCGGCGGCAACATCGCCCGGAACACTTCCCCGATTGGCGCAAGGTAATAGTTGGCAATCCATTGGCC
>DASXLU010000295.1:0-16224 GCA_036496065.1 Candidatus Acidiferrum sp. | reverse complement strand
GTGCGGGATTTGGCGGTGCGGCATCTGCCCAGCATTTATCGGGCGCTGCACACGATAGCGGAGCAGCAGGGAATTACGCTGGAAGAAACGCCCATCGTGAACTTTGTGGATTTTCGGGGAGGACGGTCGTTACGGTGATGGCACTGGATTCAAAACTTGTGCCGCTGGCAAAGAAAGCGGCAGCAGCGGAAGGATTAGACGAGGCGTTGGTGTGCGCGGTGGTGGAGCAGGAGTCGGGATGGAACGCCTGGGCCATGCGATACGAGCCGCTGTTCTTCGCCAAATATGTCGCACCCTTATATACCAACAATAAGGTCGGCGCGACAGAAGCGTACGCGCGGGGAATGTCGTGGGGACTGATGCAGGTTATGGGGCAGACCGCCCGCGAAAAAGGCGTGACTTCCCCGTTTCTTTCTTACCTTTGCGATCCAAACGCCGGACTGTCCGTGGGATGCAGAATCCTGCGCCAGAAGCTTGATGCAGCGGGCGGGGATATTGCGAGAGCGCTGCAAGCTTGGAATGGCGGCGGGAATCCGGATTATGCGGCTGAGGTGCTTGCACGTGTGGCCAAGTATCGGTAGCCGGAACGTTTTGTTCATCGGACTGGTAAAAAAATGACACTACGAAATTGGTTAGAGTCCGGGCTTGCGGCGGGATTGCTGCTGTTGACCGTGAGTATGTTCATCGCTTGGCGCGAAACACGGAACGACTGGCAAAGATTGCAAAGCGACTTGAAGGCGAGCCAGGCGGCTCTTACGGACGCGAGCAAGCGACAGCAGGACCGCGACGCGAGCCTGAAACAGGTCGTCGACGACTTGACGAAACAAAAGGCTGCGGTTCAGACCCCCGCGGAGGTCGTGAAAGCTTTGCCGGCTGTTTTGCCGCTCCCTGAACCCTTGGTTATCGACACCACTGTGAGATCTCAGGCGAGCGAGACGGCTTCGGGCGATCGTGCCAAGTCCAAGGCAGATAAGAATAGCCCCAGGATTGAGTTGCCGGCAGGCGATCTGAAACCGCTGTACGACCTCGCCGTGGACTGCAAGGCATGCCAAGTCAACCTTGCCACAGCACAGGCCGATCTAAAGGACGAGCAACTGAAGACCCGGGCGGTCACTCAGGAACGCGACGCTGCGCTCAAGATGGCACACGGCGGCTCCGTGGTGCGCCGTACTGTTCGAGCCGCCAAGTGGTTCGCGGTTGGCGCAGCCTTGGGAGCTGCTGCAGCCAAGTTGGCGCACTAACTAATCTGATCAAAGGCGCGTGTACGCCGTCGCGAATCTTTTCGAACCCTGTCTCAGCGGACAGGCGTTGCGAACTCCCTGGGCTCGCCTCGCGACTGGCGCACCCCCCGCGCCAGTCGAATCCTACATAGACCTTTATATGAGAATTACTACTTCCACTCAAAGAAAGCTCTTGACATCGGGTCCTATAAGCTATATTATGTTAACTTGTAAATAAGGGCGGGAATCAAGGCTTTTTCGCGATTACTCTCCTTGTAGGCTGGAACCGCTTAGTTCTCTTCTACTTCTTCTGTGGCGCTGATTTTCCTGATTTGAGCTGAGCAACTTCGTAGTCGAGGTATTGCTGAATTGTGTGCGGATCGGCTCCGACGACGCGGCGACCGTTGACGAACACTGTTGGCGTGCTGCGAACTTCCAATTGATTGCCGTTCGCCACGCTGGCGTCGACTTCGCCTGCGGCTTGCGGAGAGCTCATGCACGACTTAAAGGTGTCTTGGTTAAGGCCAGCCTTGCCAGCAAAGTCCAGCACCTTGTCCCAGGCGTTCGCCGCGGAGATGATGTCCTGGTTGTCGTAGATTTGGTCGTAGACCTTCCAAAACGCTTTGGGATCCTGCTGATAGGCACAGCGGCCAGCGAGTGCGGCGGTACGAGCCCACGGATGCAGATTCTCGATGGGATAATCTTTGAAGATCACCTTCACTTGAGGATAGTTTGGCAGCATGCCGCGCAGCACATCATGCAGCCCACGACAGACTGGGCACTCGAAGTCCGAGAACTCAACTAAGGTAATGGGAGCATTGGGATCACCGAGTACCGCAGCGCCAGTCGTTTGGATCTTCGCAGAAGTCTCGGCCAACGGGTCGGACGTAATGTCTGACATTTCGCCACGGATCAAATAACGGCCGTCCTTGCTCAGGTACATCTTCACGTTCTCGGTGCCTTCGGGCGTCTTCACCTCGATTGGAGTTTCGAGAAGGCCCGAGGTACCGAACTCTTTAGGTTCCCCCACCGTGATCTGCACCTCAGGACCAAGCGCAAAGTAATGCCTCAGAAAGTTTTCGACATTCTTTTGCGTAGGCGTCACATTGGCGGCGTTCGAGGCGGCAGCGGGCTTTGCGGGCGCAGTGCGGGCTGATTGTGCCATCGCCAGCGTTGTTGTTACGAACAGAGTCATGGAGAGACCTATTAGCTGCAGTGTTGTTTTCACGCGAATCCTCTTCGACTAGGGGATGAACTTCTGTGCGATGGGAAATGGGCGTCCGAAACCAAAAGCACGAGACGTGATCTTGAGTCCGGGCGCGGCCTGTTTCCTTTTATATTCGTTGCGGTCCACCAGCAGGGCGATGTCTCGCACCAACTTCACATCAAAACCATAGCGCCCGGCTATCTCTTCTGGAGAGAGCACATCTTCGATGTAGGACTTCAGGATGCGATCCAGCACATCGTAAGGCGGCAGGGAATCCGTGTCTTTCTGGTCGGGCCGGAGTTCGGCAGAAGGCGGCTTTTCGATGGTCGAGCGGGGAATCACTTCCCTTTCGCGATTGATATGTTCGGCGAGCGCGTACACCATAAGTTTGGGAACATCGCTGATGACGGCGAGTCCCCCGGCCATATCGCCATACAGAGTGCAATATCCAACCGCATTTTCAGATTTGTTTCCCGTGCTGAGAACCATCGAACCGAACTTATTGGAAAGTGCCATCAAGTAATTGCCGCGAATGCGCGCCTGGATATTTTCCTCTGTGGTGTCAGGACGGCGATTGCCAAAAACGGGCTGTAGAGCGCCTTTGTATGCGTCGAAAACTTCCGCGATCGGGATCGTCTGAAACTCGATACCCAAGTTTGCGGCAAGGTTGCGCGCGTCGGTTTTGCTTCCTTCCGAAGAAAACGGGCCGGGCATCGAGACGCCGAGGACATTCTCCTTTCCTAAGGCAGCCACCGCGATGCAAGCGACAACAGCGGAATCAACGCCTCCACTCAGCCCAACAATGGTTTTGTAGAAGTTACATTTGCGAACGTAGTCTCGCGTGCCGGTGACCAGAGCCTGATAGGCATAGGCAATCTCTTCGTGCGGTTGCTCGTGAATGTCACCCTTCTCCGTGACTGTATCGAAAAGTACCAGGTCCTCTTCGAAAGCCTTGGCCTGCGCGGCGATTTTGCCGTCGGCAGTTAACGCGATACTGGCGCCGTCGAAAATCAGCGAATCGTCGCCACCAACTTGATTTACGTAGACGACCGGGCGCTTGTGATGCGTGGCGATGGACTGTAGCATGCCGAGCCGAAGAGAACGCTTGTCAATGGTGTAGGGCGAGGCGGAAATGTTGATCAGAATGCTGGTGCCCCCGGAGATCAGTTCTGTGACCGGGTCACGCGAATACATCGGGGTCGCCCAGAACGTTTTATCGTTCCAAACATCTTCGCAAACGGTGATACCGAGCTGTTCCCTTTCCAGTCCATAGACATATTGCCGTTCCGCGGGCTGGAAGTAGCGCGACTCATCAAAAACATCGTAGGTAGGCAACAGCATTTTGCCTTGCTCGAATACCACGCGGCCGTCGGAAATGAGCGCGGCTTTATTGGCGATGTGTTTACCGCCACCATCGTGAGAAACGCGGCCAGCATAGCCAACGATCGCAGGTAGCGGCATCTGCGCGGCAATTTTCTTGAGTGTTTCTAAATTTCGCTGAATAAAGGCCGGGCGTTCAAGCAGGTCGAGAGGTAAATATCCGCAGATGCAAAGTTCCGAGAAGACGGCAAGTTCGGCACCGCGCTGTTTGGCCTGAGCGGCCAAGTTCAGAATGCGATCAGAATTCCCTGCAAAATCGCCAACCGTGGGATTGAATTGCGCGAGGGCTATTTTCATTCGTGATGAGATTTAGGATACCGGGGCGAACGGGAAGAAAGCAAATGACGAAGCAAGTCTAACTGCCACGGAATCGAGCCAATTTGGGGCGCAGTCCCAACAAACGCCGGGATGCAGGGCCGTGCATTTAACCCAATGCTATGCGGCGCCCACGGATTTGCCTTTGACGAATTTAGACTCAGCAGCAATGCCAAACGCTTCGAGCATTCCTGCCTGCACCTTAGTAGATAGTTCGTTGAGCTCATCGATGCCAAGGCCGGAGGCGCTTACGCGATAACGCAATTTCTTTTCGCCGGCGGGTGTCTCCACGATGCGCAAAACCGCGTCGGCTACTTCCTGAGGGTTTCCAGCGGCAGAAGCCAGTGCAGCGTTGATCTTCCCCGGGACTTCCTTTGTCGCACCGTAGGTATCCGTACGAGAAGGATCGGCAGGCACTACCATACTTCCGAACACGGCAGTCTCGTAAGCGCCGGGCTGCACGATTACAGATTCGATTCCCTGCCCAGCTAGTTCATAGCTATAGGATTCCGCAAACGCTTCGAGCGCAAATTTACTGGCGCAGTAAATGCCGAAAGCAGGAAAAACCACGCGACCCGCGCCACTGCTGATGTGGATAAGCACGCCGCTACGTTGGCGGCGCATGTGCGGCAGCACAGCGCGGTTCACGCGAACCGAGCCGAAGAAATTTGTATCGAAGAGTTTCTGCGCTTGCTCGGTGGTGAATGCTTCCTCAAGGCCCGCCAGCGCATACCCGGCGTTGTTAATGGCAACATCGATCCTGCCGGATTTCTCCGCAATAGCTTGAACAGCTTTATCGATCGAAGCTTCGTCGGTCACGTCAAGCTCCAGCACGTGCAGGCGGAGCGAATCCTTTTCGGCAAGCGCGAGGATTTGCGAGGCGTTCTTGGCGTTTTTGCCTTTGGGATCGCGCATCGTCGCGTAAACGGTGTGACCGTGGCGCGCCAGCGTTTCGGCAATGAGCCTACCAAAGCCTGTGCTCGATCCAGTGACCAGAACAACTTGTTTTGTATCCATCGCGTTGCCTCCCTACCATGCCGGTGATGCGTTTTGGATGCCGCGACTATGACGGATAGATACAAGCAATGGATACAAAAAAGGCCCCCGGAACGGGTCCGGGAGCCTGAAAAGCCTTGGCAAAATGTCAGTGAAAGAAATCTTAGACGCTGAAGGAGCTGCCGCAGCCGCAAGTGCTCTTCACGTTCGGGTTATTGAACTTGAAGCCGGCGCCCTCAAGAGTTTCGACGTAGTCGATCTCCACTCCGTCAAGATACATAGAGCTCATCTGATCGACAGCAACCTTGAGTCCATTGAAGTCCACAACTTCGTCGGTCTCGTTGGTCTGGTTTTCAAACGCCATGTGATACTGAAAGCCCGAGCAACCGCCGCCGACTACGGCGACACGCAAGGCTGTTGGCGCCGGGCTCTGCATACCCATGATTTCCTTTACTTTAGTTGCCGCAACGGGCGTCAAATTAATCATAGTCCTAGTGGCCTCCGCTGGCGGATCGCTCCGCAGAATCTCTACCTTCGCAGTATAACATACCTGCATGAACTGCAAATGCTGAGCCGCCGAAGCGACACTTCCCTGCCGACAACTTTCGACAAGCTCTACCTCTTACCATAGAATAGGATGCACCTATGGCGCACAAAGTAACGTTATTGCCCGGCGAAGGGATTGGTCCGGAAGTTTCGGCTGCGACGCGACGAATTCTGGATGCGGCGGGCGTAGAAATCGAGTGGGAAGAGCTCGGCGCACGCGCGGAAAATACGGATAAGAGCACCGTAAAGGGTGCAGTGTTGAACACGGCCGCGATTGAGTCCGTCAAGAAGAACCGTGTTGCGTTGAAAGGACCTATGGCGACCGCGATTGCCGGCGGCGCGCCCAGCGTAAACGTTGCGCTACGAAAAAGCCTGGAACTGTACGCCAATTTGCGGCCCGTCAAGAACCTACCGGGCGTGAAATCGCACTTCGAAGGCGTCGACGTGGTGATCGTCCGGGAAAACACCGAGGATTTGTACTCGGGTCTGGAGCACGAAGTCGTACCCGGCGTGGTGGAAAGCCTGAAAATTATTACCGAGAAGGCTTCGACGCGAATCGCCAAGTTTGCTTTCGAGTATGCGCGAAAAATGGGGCGAAAGAAGATTCACGCCATCCACAAAGCCAACATTATGAAGCTAAGCGACGGCCTGTTTCTACGATCCGTACGCGCCGTGGCCGAGAATTATTCGGATATCGAGTACAAAGAACTGATCGTGGACAATGCGTGCATGCAGATCGTGATTAATCCAGATCAATTCGATGTGCTGCTGCTGCCAAATCTGTATGGCGACGTGATGAGCGATCTTGCGGCAGGTTTGGTAGGCGGATTAGGCGTGGTGCCTAGCGGAAATATCGGCGACGAGTGTGCCATTTTTGAGGCGGTTCACGGAACGGCACCCGACATCGCCGGCAAAGGCCTGGCGAACCCGACGGCGCTGACGATGAGTTCGATTTTGATGCTGAATCATCTCGGAGAACGAACCGCCGCACAAAGAATTGAACAGGCGTTGATCGCGGTATATCGGGAAGGTAAACACGTAACCAAAGACGTGGGTGGAACAGCGGGGACCCGAGAGTTCACCGATGCCGTGATTGCCGCATTGCCGAAGACCTAGAATGCTTGTGGGCTGCGGACGAAAGAGTTAGGATTCGGCGCAATGCCAAAGACAACGAAAAAAAGGAAAGTGAGAAAATCTACGAAGACCCCTCAGAAGCCAAAAGCTGTGGAAGGTTCGCTCGAGAGCATCTTCGAACATTTGCAGAAGCTTCTCGTCCCCTATGCCCCGCCATTCAAGGCAGGTGGCGGAAATAATATCGACGGCAAGCTGGATTATCACCTGATGGTGCCGCAATCAGTGGTGATTCCGGGTTCCTATGGAAATAAACCGACGGAAGTTGCCATGGCCAGTCTGATATTGCAAAAAGATTTTGTCGGGTTTTACTTCATGCCGATTTATCTGAATCCCGAACTGAAGAAAAGCCTGGCGCCTACCCTCTTAAAATTATTGAAGGGCAAGACCTGCTTCCACGTAAAAACGATGGACTCACAACTGGTCGCCGATGTCAGCGCAGCCCTTGCGCTAGGGATGAAAAGCTTCAAAGATCGTGACTGGGTGTAACCGGTACCGCGCGATCTGCCTTCCCTACTCTTGCGTGCCTGTCAGTAGGCCCTTCGGCGGCGGTGGAATGCTTACATCCACGTTGGTAACGGGGCCGAGCGACGAAAGTGGCTTGTCGAATTCTTTCGTATTGCCGATCACCAGAACCGCTAGCTGATCTTTGTGCAGGTATTTTGGCACGATCCGCGCCACGTCTGCTGCATGCACCTTCTCTACGCCATCTCGATATTTCTCGAGGAAGTCCGGGGGATATCCATAAAACTCGTAGGCCATGCGCTCGCGAAGAATCTTGTCGGGCGAATCGAATCGAAATACAAACGAATTCAGAATCGAGTCTTTGGCTTTTTGAATTTCGTCGTCGGAAATTGGATTCTTCGCCAGATCGTCTATCTGTTCATAAAGTCCCTGAATCGCTTCAACCGTGGTGGCACTTTTTGTCCCGAGCGAAAGGCGCAAAACGCCCGGATGATCGAAAGCCGTACCAATTCCACCTCCGACAGAATAGGCCAGGCCTTGCGCAGTGCGAATGTTGCGGAAGAGTCGCGATGAAAAGCTGCCGCCGAACGCCTCGTTAAATACCTCTATGGCGTAATAATCTGGATTGCTGCGCAGCGTTCCCAGCGAAACCATGCGCACATTGCTCTGGTTCACGTCCTCTTTCTCAACCAGGTAGTATCCCTGCTTCGCGGGTTGGAACTGTACGTCCGGCTTTTTCCAAGCTGTTCCTTTCGGCCAGTCGCCGAAGGCTTTGCGCAGTTTCGCTTCCATGGCTGCGCCATCGAAATCACCGGAAATCCCCAGAATGATATTGTTCGGCGAAACATACTTATGGTGCCAATCGACCAGATCCTGACGCGTAATCGCAGCGATTGTCGTGTATTCCTCTTCCCGTGCGTACGGATTCTTCGGGCCGTATGCCAGCTTCAACGCTTCGCGTGATGCAATCTGGTTTACCTGATCGTTGCGCCGCGAAATTCCGTCATATGCCTCTTTTTGCGCCAGGTCGAGTTTGTCGGCGCGAAATTCCGGTACGCGCAACAGTTCGCCGAACACCTTGAAAACATCGTCGAAATCTTCTTTCAAGCAAGAGAGCGAGATGGTCGTGGAGTCGGCGTTGCCTCCTGTTTCGATTTTGGCGGCACGTATTTCTAGATAATCGTCAAGCTGATCGCCGGTCTGACTTTTTGTTCCGCCGGTACGCCAAACTTCACCGTAAATGCCTACAAGTCCAACCTTCGCCGCGGGTTCTTCTAGCGAGCCACCGCGGATCCTGGCAATGCCCTCGATCAGCGGCAATTCGTGGTCTTCCTGAAGAAAAACCACCATGCCGTTCGGCAGCTCAATGCGTTTTGGCTGTTGTGGATGAAAGGTCGACAGCGGTGGAATCGGAATTTGCTGCCACGTTGTTTGCGCGAATGCCGGGAAACTACATGCAAGCAACAGTATCGCAAGACTAACGAATGTGCGCCGGTTCATTGCGCACCTCCCGCAGCAGCGGCAGGCGGGGCGGCACTCTCAATCACGCCAACCGTGCGGTTCGCAGGCACAAACGTTTTCTGCGCGACTCGCCGTATGTCGGCCTTCGTGACCTTATCAATGCGTTCAACGCTATTAAAGAGCTCGCGCCAATCGTCATAGCGCGCCTGATACAGAGCGAGTTGCGACGCCAAGCCTTCATTCTCGGCCAATCCTCGTAGTAAGCTGGCCTTCGCCCGCGTCTTAATCATCTTCAATTCCTCATCGCTGATGTCTTCGTTCTTCAAGCGTTCGATCTCCCCATGAATCGCGGTCGCCATCTCGTCGGTGGTATGCCCGGGCATGGTGAACGCATAGAAGGCAAACAGGTGGGCGTATTTGTTTCCCGGTAGGCCGGTGAATCCAGCCGCATCGGAAGCAATTTTTTTGTCGCGGACCAGCACACGGTACAGGCGCGAAGTTCTCCCGTTGGACATGAGGTCGGCGATGGCATCGTAGACGGCGTCATCCTTGTCACGGTAATCCGGGCGATGGTAGCCCTCCAGATAGAGCGGTTGCGCGTTTTCGTGCAGCACCACTCGTCGCTCTGAGTTTTGCGGCGGCTCGGTCGTAGTGCGGTCGTCTGGTTTTTCGTGCGACGGGATCCGGGAAAAATATTTCTCGATGATAGGCATTGCGGTGGCCGCTTTCACATCGCCGACCACGGCCACAACCATGTTTGACGGCACATAGTATTCGTCAAAAAACTTCTTGGCGTCCGTGGCCGAAAATGTGTTCAAGTCTCCCATCCACCCGATCGTGGGACGGTGATACTGATTCGCCTGAAAGGCCGCGGTTGTGAATTGCTCCAGCAAACGTCCGATGGGATTGCTATCCGTACGCATGCGACGCTCTTCAATCACCACATTGCGCTCTTTGTAAAACTCGCGCATCACCGGGTGAAGAAATCTTTCGGACTCCATATACGCCCATAGTTCGAGACGATTCTCTGGAAAAGAATAGAAATAGGCGGTTTCGTCGTAATTCGTAAAGGCATTCAGCCCTTCAGCCCCGTTGTTCTCGAGAATCTGCGGATACTGGTTCGGAATGACGAATTGGTTCGCGGCTTTAACCGAATCCTGCCAGGTTTTTTCCAAGTCCTTTACCTTGGCATCGTCGCGCCCCACGCGTTTGTCGCGCTCGTAAACGTAGTCGGCATACGTTTTTTCCACTTTTTCCAGGGCGACTTTCTCCGCAGAGTAGTCCTTGGTTCCGATGGTATCCGTGCCCTTGAACGCCATGTGTTCGAACATGTGCGCTAAGCCGGTTTGGCCAGTGGGATCCTGCGCCGAACCCGCGTCCACGTGCGTAAAGAATGAGAACACCGGGGCTTCTGGGCGTTCGCAAATGATCACGGTCAAGCCGTTATTCAGCTTCTTGACCGCCACCCTCTTCTCAAACGACGCTAGGTCTTGCGCCGAGGCGACGCCAGCCAGCAGCAAGAAAATGGCTGCCCACTTTACTAGGTGCACTCTCATCGATCCTCCGACAATGCTTTACGGATATGTTTCTGTTGGACGAGTCACGGCGGCAAAAGGTTCTTGTTCGCGCCTAACGAACTAAGCCTGAGCAGGTGCGTGTCCCAGCATCACTTCAGCACGGGCGGCTTAACTCCCGCCGCTCTATTCTGCCACCGAACTGCCTTTTCTGCTGTACAACCGCGTAGATGAGCTGCGACAGCCGGGAAAAGTGCCGCGCCATACAAATAAAGCAGCTAATCAATTGCGGGGATAACCGTTCTGGCGAGTCGAGTCGCAGGTAACTGAAGACTCCCGGCGTGCCTTCACACAAACATCATGGCGCAAACGACCTTCAAAACAATCACGAACTTGGTTGGGAAAGGAACCAGTCTATGTAGGTAAAGTTACCGTATATTTACCCCTACGGAGCTTTCAGGGATTCCCCGATACCCATGATAATTCTCGAGGCCGCATGATGCAGTCCTTAGCTCATAGCTCCGGACACCTCCTACGTGCCCGATCCGTTTTTCCTGTGATCTCAAGCCGAACCGGAGCGTAAATGAAAGAACTTGTAGAAAAGATTGCCAGAGCTCTCGTCGATCATCCCGATAAGGTGGAAGTGGTCGTTGTAGAGGGCACACAAGTGACTCTGCTGGAGTTGCGCACACATCCGGAAGACTTGGGCAAAGTCATTGGACGTCAGGGTCACACTGTGAATGCGATCCGCACCCTCTTGAGCGCTGCCGGCGTAAAACTCCACAAACGTTACACACTCGACATCGTGCAACACTGAGAGAACACCAATTGACTTGGCGACTGTCCTTTCGCGTCCTTGCAGGATCGACGTGTCTTCAAGCGGTCGTTCCGTAGAGAATTCCTACAGCGAGGCCAACAGCGTAGTTGGGAGATTCGTGTACATCACGCGGCGCTTGTTGTCTGTAAGGTAAGTGGGGGTGGCCAATGGCCTCTTGGGTCGTACAGTGCAGCAACTGTCAGTCCCATTTTTCGCATTCGCTCATTCCCGACGACGAAATTCCTTCGTTGTCGCTTCCGGATAAGCCCGAATTTCCCTCGGGAGGAAGCGAACTCGAGTGTCCACATTGTGGGCACAAAAAGAAATACCAGCGCACCGATCTTCTTTACCGCGCATAGCAGACTCGCCACGATTTTCAAGCCGCCTGCGCATCTCAGCTTTCTTCCCATACCAGTGTCCCGGATGCCAGGCCGAACCGCAGCGGGAAACGTAATAGGTGCTTAGCGGCAACCGGCTCTCGACGCTTCGACATGTATTAAAAAAGTCAATACTGTAAACACCTGTTGCGTTCAGAATTGTTCGGTGATAGATTCCCCGTCAGATGGGTGAATAGAAGAGGGCCTGACGTTGAGTCAGGCCTCTTCTACTTTTAAATGGGTGCAACTGTCATGGAATTCTGCCGCCGATGTGGAGCGGAATCTCTGGGCGAATTCTGTCTGTATTGCTATGCCCAAAACTGGACGGGAAGGCGTTCCCTTTATCCCTTTCTCGCCAGTTTGCTGGTGAGCGGCCTGCTCTGGGCAGCGCTACTTCGCGGCTTTTGGGTAATCGTCGCGGTAGCCAAATCCCACTCGTAGTCATCCTTTCATGCGAACCACTGGCAAGGCGGCACTCCTCCGGTGTTCAACCGGGCGCCACCTTTTTTTGAATCACATCTAGAGAATCAATGCGTTTGACGATATCCGCATTTGCACGCAAACTGTCTTTACGTTAGCTCAGATATCTCAAGCTACACGGGCTGCAGACTCTGTCTGCGGCCCATCCATTTTTTAGGGCAATCGCAGGCCAGCCAGTCGACACGGCTCAGACCCGGGGAGCCCAACCCTTTTCGTATTCCCTGCCCCACAACTTCATCGCGTCCGCATCGCCCTGAATTCGCCCGTCCTTAGAATCGAGATGTAATTCGCGGCCAACTTCCCACGCAATGTTCGAAAGCTGCAGCATCGTCACCGCGATGTTCCCTTCGGAGACCGGTGCGTGCAGCTTCTCGCCCTTCCGAATTGCCGCAATGAAGTTTGCAAAGTGCGCGTCGGTCATGGAATCGCGTCCGACAAGGTCCGCAGTCGAAGTGCTGCTGCCAACCTTGAACTCGCTGGTCTTCTTGCCTTTCAGGTCGTAGATCTCATATCCATCGCGGTCCATCAACACGGAGCCGTTTGTGCCCATGACAACCGACCCACGATCGCGGCCGTAATACTTCATTCCTTCGCAGCTCTTCCCTTCCCAGGAAATCATCTGGTCTTCGTATTCGAAACTGGTCACCAGCGTATCGTAAAATTCCCAATCGTCTTTGAAGTGGTACCGGCCTCCGGATGACGTTACGCGCTTGGGATATTCGGCACCAAGCGCCCAGCGACACACGTCGACCTCGTGGGTGCCGTTGTTGAGGCTCTCCCCGGTCCCATAAATTCTGAACCAGTGCCAATTATACGGCTGAATATTGTCCTTGTAAGGCCGTCGCGGCGCAGGCCCCTGAAATAAATCCCAATCGAATTGGGCCGGTACGGGCACCTCTTTCCCTGTTCCAATGGATTTTCGAACATTGCTGTACCAACATTTCGCCAGGTATGGCCTGCCGATTAATCCACCATGGATTTTGTCGACGATTTCCATCGTGTGTGGAGACGAGCGCTGCTGATTCCCCATCTGCACAAGCTTGCCGTATTTTATTTGGGCGGCAATCAGCATTTCACCTTCCGCGGGATTGTGACTGCATGGCTTTTCGACGTACACATGTTTGCCAGCCTGCAGGCCGGCGATTGCCATCGGAGTGTGCCAGTGGTCGGGACTGGCGATGGAAATGGCGTCCACTTCCTTCAGCTCGAGGAGTTTTCGAAAGTCCGTGTCGGTGGCCGGACTTTCGCCCATTTCCCGCTGCACGCTATCCGCAAATTTTCTAAGAATGTTGCTGTCCACATCGCAGGCATGTGAGATGCGCGCGTTGTTCTTGTTCGCCTTGATCGAAGAAAGATGGGCATAGCCGCGTCCATTGAGCCCGATAACGGCAAAGTTGACGCGTTCGTTGGATCCCACGATACGCGCATAACTTTTTGCGGTTGTTTCGAACGCCAGACTGGCTGCGCCTATCGCAATTGCATCCAGAAATTCACGTCGAGTAATCATGATTTCCCTTGTGACCAGAGCCTCATATATCCAGCATCCGCAGACAGGATAGCTCCTGAGCCTTTACAAATTCCACCCGGCAAGCATGCAATTCGGAGACAAGCCTTCGACATGGTGAGTCTGGAGCGGGTGCAGAATGCGCTGGAACTGACGTTTGCCCGTCACTAACCCGCCAGAAGCGCTGTGGTAGCATGGTTTCGCAGTTAAGGTCGAGTTACTTCTGAGGATTACCCCGTGAAAAAACCAATCACTTCCTCTGACCGTCGAAATTTTATTAAAACGAGTGGCGCGGTCGCTGCTGGACTCCTGACCAGCGGTAGTGTGCTCGCGCATCCGTCGAATCATTCGCTTCCGCCCCTTCCTGCCAACAGCGCTACACAAGCTGCAATGCCCACCCGCAATCTCGGAAAGACCGGGTACAAGGTTGGAATCTTCAGCCTGGGGGGCCAGGCCGCACTCGAAAGGCCCGACAATTTCGAAATCGCCGTTCCCATCATTGAGCGCGCACTCGATCTGGGCGTGAATTACATCGATACCTCTTCGATCTACGGTGGTCCCGAACGCTGGAGCGAACAATACGTTGGCCGCGTCATGAAGACCCGCCGGCAAGATGCTTTTCTCGCGACCAAGACCAAGGAGCGCACGCGCGACGGCTCTCTGCGCATGATCGAAAAGTCACTGACGCTTCTTAGCACGGATCACGTGGACTTGTGGCAGTTGCACGATATTGGTTTGCCCGAGGACGTGAACGCCGTCTTCAGCAAGGGCGGCGCCATGGAAGCGCTGCTCGAGATGAAAGAGCAGAAGGTAGTGCGCTACCTCGGCGTCACCGGCCACTACCGTCCTGAAGCGTTGATAGACGCAATCAACCGTCACCCGTTTGACGCAATTCTATTGGCGCTGAACGCGGCGGATGCGCACATTCACAGCTTCACCGAGCAGTTGTTGCCGCTCGCGGTCGAAAAACAGATGGGCATCATTGGTATGAAGGTTCCGGCGCGCGGCCGATTGCTGACTAGTTGGACTCCGCCACCCTTGGAGCGTCAGCAGCATTCGTGGGAAGGTTCGGCCATCGCGACGCGTTCCGGTGTGATGAACATGCGCGATGCGATGCACTTCACGCTGTCGCATCCCGTCAGCACCGTGATTGTTGGCTGCGACAATATCTCGCAGTTGGAAGAGAATGTGCAAATTGCGCGCGACTTCACTCCGCTTTCGCACTCGCAGATGGCGTCGCTGAATACACTGGCAGAGCCCGTGGCGAAGCAGTCTCTATTTTTTCGGTTTACGGATCGCAGCAAGGGCTGAAATACGCGGATGAGCTCACGTTATCGGTCCACGGCGAAGCATGCAGTGCGCCATTCGGTGTTTTTCCCGTGCTCGTCCGAAGCCTGCACATTTACACGATATTTGCCGGGCGGTAGTTTCGCGATGCCGATTTCCGCCGCGACCGGGGTCGCCAAAACGTTCTCGCCGTCGCTAGCTTCGAGAGTCCGCGCTCCACTCTCGATTTTCACTTCACCTGTCGCAGGGTCCGTAACCTTCACCTGAAAATGAACGTCGCCCGATAATCCGGAAGACGGTCGAGAAATTTCAAAGAAACCGACGAGTTGTTCGTCCTTGGCAAACCGTTTATCGCCCGCCGGTGTAAATTCCTTTCCGTTGCTGACTAACGGCACGTACTGAGGCGCGCTGACCGCGGCCTGGGCGCCCTCTCCTGCCTCCTGAAATCGCTTGCAAAGCACAATGCCGCTGATGGCCAAACCATTCGGCTGCGGCGCCTCAACTGTCAGTGGCACTTGCGTGCGTCCGAATTTTTCTCCGTCCGTCACAACAACCTGCAAATCGTAGTTCCCTGCCGGCAATTCAATTTGCGTTTGGTAGTGACTTGGAATTCCGGCCATCTCCCATTCTTTGAGTAGATGCTTATCTGGTGGGAGTGGCCCGCGGTAGTAGTTCCAGGAAGTTGTGCTGGCCATGTCGCTGAATCGCGCAACGACCACATGGTTTCGATCGTAGACGAGACCCAATACTGCGACGGTCGCGTACAGGTTTACACGATGCCACTGCCGTTTCACGGCGTCCCACGGAAAATCCACGGCCACTTCCACGCGAGTGCCTTCGTTTGTTGCCGCCAAGGGACTAGCCTGCGCGTTCACAGAAAAAGCACCAAATGCGGCATCTTCTGAGGCCCTGCCATATTCTTCCATCCGTTGCCCCAGTTCCGTTCTATTCAAGGGGTCTGAGAGAGGATGTGAAGTGTTGCAGTACGTGTCTCGCGAATAGACCGTTGCGTGCCGGCGCTTCACTTGTACTTTAATGCGGTGACAGGATCCCTCCGGTGACGGCGGGGGCAGGTATGAAACCAAATAAGTTTTCAGCGGTGAAAGCGATGCGCCAGAATCTGCTTCAGGCCACAAATCGGGGCTGGACCAAACTCCCCTGGGCGTGAACGAGTCTTCCAAATGATGCGAGACATTATCTCGTACGTGCCGGATGCGAGGCAGTTCCAATGCTACGTTGCGAATCGGCCGTTCGATTCCATCTTCGAAAACAAGGAAGTCTTTCTTGGAAAGGCCGGTGATTTCCTGGTCTTCTTCAAACAAGGTGTCCCGCTCGACTCGGAAGTGATTGCGCTCCAAGACGACTACCGGAACCACCACTTCCGGCGCTTCGACGCGGATGGCTGGGGGACCACTGGTTTCAGGGGCAGAGTCCCCTGCTTTGCAAATAAGCGTGCTTCCGCAAAGCAGCAATGCTAAGGCGACTTGGCTTATTGGGAGCGAATTCCTCATAAGACCGTCCGTC
>DASXLU010000294.1:0-15400 GCA_036496065.1 Candidatus Acidiferrum sp. | reverse complement strand
TCCGCAGCCCGAAATGCAACTCTCGCGCACGCCTTACGACGCTGTTGGTATGCAGCATGGCCAATATGGTTTTTGGTTTGGCGCGAAGTTCGGCGGGCAAAAGCCCGGTATGTGGCTGATCGATCCCACCGGTAAAAAACTCGCGGGCGCTCCCATTTCCAATTCCGCGCGCCAGGAATGGCTTCGCTTCCTCACCGGGACGTCCGTGCAGGAAAAGCCGTTCGAGCGGCCAAAAACGGAAGGCGACAGCGTCTCGCGCTATCTCGATTCCATAACGCTCGAGCAACACATCATGGAGCGCTTCGGCCTGAGCCGCGAAACCATCCGCACGTTTCTCTCTCCGGTGGAAGGAGGCGGCTCCGGCCTTGGTCCCGACGCGCTCTCCGCTTACGCCGACTATGCTTTCGAAACGCTGGATCCCGTTCCCGACGAAGAGGGCATGGACCAGATGTTCCCCGGCGGCAACACGACCATCGCTCGCCTGATGATCAAGTCCCTCATTCCCTCGTGCATCGACGGTCCTCATACGGTCGAAGGCGTGTCTGCCAACGCCGTAAATTTCTCCGCGCTCGATTCACCGAATTCGCCGGCACGCGTACGACTATCCTCCACCGCAGTATCGGTTGAGCACGACGGCGCGCCCGAGAAGTCCGCCACTCTCTCCATCGTCTACACGAAAAACGGCAAGCTCTATCGCGTGAAAGCCCGTTCCGCAGTGTTAGCTGGCGGAAGCTGGACTTCCAAGCACATCGTCAAAGGTCTTCCCGAGAATTATCGCCAGGCCTATGCGCAGTTCTATCGCTCTCCGTGCATGATGGCCAATGTCGCGGTGCGCAACTGGAAATTTCTCTACAAAATGGGACTGAGCGGCTGCCGCTGGTTCGATGGCGCAATTGGGAATTACATGGAAGTGCGCAAACTGGCCGTCACTTCTGGCGAGCCACCCACCATCTCTCCCGACTCGCCGATCGTGTTGTCGCTAAAGGTTCTCTACTCCTACCCGGGCCTCTCCACCGAGGACCAAGGCCATCGCGGACGCGGAGAAATGTTGTCCACGCCTTTTCGCGATTACGAAGGGCGCATTCGCCAGCAGTTTTCCGACATGTTCGCCGCTAGCGGATTCGACGCGCAGCGCGATATCGCCGGCATCATCCTGAATCGCTGGGGCCACGCCTATCTCAGTCCGCAGCCTGGTTTCTTCTTCGGGCAGAACGGCAAGCCAGCTCCCCGCGAAACACTACGTGCGGCACCGTTTGGAAGAATTGCTTTCGCCAATACCGATCTGGCCGGAGCTATGGATCATCGCTTCTCCATCCTGGAAGCGCAGCGCGCCGTCAAGCAACTTCTTCAGGGTCCGCTCCGTTCGTAAAGCGCAAGGAGGTTCGCGCCAACTTGCGTCAATGATTGTTCGCGTTTCTAGTATGATGTTTCATCATTTTTGTAACGCGTGCGGCTAGGCGTCTTAGATCTTTGAAGCGGCCGCAATCCCATCGGCCAGGAATCTCGAAGTGGTGACGCATACTCAGGAGACCGGACTCCCCCGCGGCGAAGCTCCCGACCGCGGCGCCAAGTCGCTCGCGGCTGGGCAATCTCCGTGGCTGAGCGACACTGCCATCCTCATCTACATCTCCGCACTTACTGTCATCGTCCACTTCTTCACCAATAGCCGTTACGGATTCCACCGCGATGAGTTGGCCACGCTCGACGATGCTCGCCACCTGGCGTGGGGTTACGTCGCCTATCCTCCTGTCACGCCGTTTTTTGGCCGCGTCTCGCTAACAATCTTCGGCACCTCGCTCGCGGGTTTCCGATTCTTCGCCGCTGTCGCACAGGCCGTCGCGCTTCTATGCACCGGCTTGATGGCCAAGGAACTCGGCGGCGGTCGTGGCGCACAGCTTCTCGCCGTCGCGGCCGGTCTGCCTTTCTGTCTCGGTGGCGGCGCGGTGATGCAGTATGTCTCGTTCGACTACATGGCTTGGGTTCTCACCGCCTACTTGGTAATTCGTCTGCTAAAGAGCGAAGACCCACGCTGGTGGCTGGCCGTTGGCATTTCCGTTGGCTTTGGCATGATGTCCAAATATTCCATGGGATTTCTGATCGCCGGCATTTTGCTGGGCTTGTTCCTGACTGACGCTCGCCGCTATTTCGCCAGCAAATGGCTCTGGTATGGCGTCGCTCTCGCGCTTCTGATTTTTCTTCCGAATCTCGTCTGGCTCGCGCGTCACCATTTCATCACGCTTGATTTCCTGACGCATATTCATGCCCGCGACATCCGCTGGGGCCGCACCAAAAATTTTCTGCCCGATCAACTCAAAATCACTATGTGCGGTTTTCCCATCGCTGTCGCCGGACTCTACTTTTATTTGCGTTCCAGCGCGGGCCGACGCTATCGCTTGCTGGGCTGGATGTTTCTCGTTCCCTTCATTGTTTTCGTAATCGCCAAAGGCCGCGGCTACTACATGGGCGCTGGTTATCCCATGCTCTACGCCGCCGGCAGCGTTCACTTGGAAACGTGGTTGGCGTCGTCGAAGAAAACTTGGCGCACCTCGCTCCGCGCAGCCATCTGGACCGCACTGCTTGTTGATCTAGCTATGGCCTCGGTCGTCACCCTGCGCGTTTTCCCGGTGGGTACGGCTGCCTGGAAATGGGCCAACAAAATTAACGACGACCTGCAGGAAGAAGTGGGCTGGACGGAACTGGTCACCACGGTCGCGCAGATTCGCGATTCCTTGCCACCCGAAGATCGTTCTAATCTCGCCATCCTGGCCGGGAATTACGGCGAAGCCGGTGCCATGACGCTATATGGCGAGCAGTACAACCTCCCGCGAACGATCAGCGGCATCAATTCCTTTTGGGCTCGCGGTTATGGCGATCCGCCACCGGAAACGTTGATTGCCGTCGGGATTCCGCGTCATTTCCTCGACGAAAATTTCACGTCCTGCCAACTCGTGGCACACGTGTGGAATCGCTATGGTATTGAAAACGAGGAAACTCGCGATCACCCGGACCTGTATGTCTGCCGTGGCCTGAAAAAGAGTTGGCCGGTGTTTTGGCGGGATTTTCAATACTATGGGTAGGCGGTTCCATAACGAGCAACAACGGTAGTTCCCTCCACACAACTAATTTTGCTTCTGTCGCCTCTAACTAGCAGGTTTTTGTGTAATCTGGAGAGTCGTGAGTTAGTGGTGGATACGAGCCCGGGGGATAGCAACATAGACGGCCGCGATCAAGGCGCTCCGCTTCTCGCTACGTTTCTCGTTCTGCTTGAGATCCGCTGACAGAGGGATTGTTTTCCTTCGGGGAGAAACCTCCCATGGCGGATATCTAGACCATAGATTGAGGTCCAATGTTGAAGTTTTGGCGCAGGAATGCGCTTTTGGTACTCGTCACATTACTGAGCGGGACAGGATTGGCTGCGGCCCAATCAAACGCTATCGTCGAAGGCATCGTGCTTGACCCCTCCGGCAGTTTCGTGTCCGGAGCTTCCGTTGAGATTCACAATCCTGTCAGCCGCTTTTCGCAGAAAACGGAAACGGATGCCAACGGAAAATTTCGCTTCACCAATATTCCGTTCGATCGCTATCACTTCGACGTAAAAGCCAAGGGTTTCAGCGACTATTCGCAGGAACTCGATGTCCGGTCGCAAGTGGGCGCCAGCCTGGAAATAAATTTGAAAGTGGCTGCTGCCGCCGAAACCGTGACCGTCGAAGCCAGCGCCGGTGAGCTGCTCGAGACTTCTTCCAGCTCGCATGTCGATGTAGGCCGCGAGCTGCTCGATAAAATGCCGACAGAAGGCTCGTCCAGCGGACTCAGCGTCGCCATCGAACAATCCGCGCCCGCCGTCGTCGCCGATTCCAACGGCTCATTCCATCCACTGGGAGAACATGCCGACGTGAGTTACAGCGTCGACGGCCAGTCGATCACGGACCAACAGAGCAAGACCTTTGCGAACCAATTGCCCGTGGACGCCGTGCAATCCATGGAAGCAATCTCCGGGATCGCGCCCGCTGAGTTCGGCGATAAAACAAGTTTGGTCGTGCGCGTCACCACTCGCTCAGGCCTCGGCGTAACCAAGCCGACCGGCAGCGTGACTTTTGATTATGGCTCTTTCGGAACCGCGACCGCCGATGCCAACGTCGCCTTTGGTGGCGACAAGTGGGGCGATTTCCTCGCGGTGAACGGTCTGCAAAGCGGCCGCTTCCTGGACTCGCCGGAGTTTTTCCCTATCCACGATAAGGGCAATGCCGAAAGCGTTTTCGATCGCTTCGACTGGCAAGCGAACCCGCGCGACACCTTGCATCTCAACCTCGGCTATACGCGTTCATGGTTTCAGATCCCCAATACATTCGATCAGCAGCTCACTGCGCAAGACCAGCGCCAGTTCATGCGCACCTTCAACTTCGCTCCCAGTTGGACGCGCACCATCAGCCCTTCTGAGCTGCTGAATGTGAGCGCGTATGTGCGTCAGGATCGCGTTAGCTACTACCCCAGCGCCGATCCATTTGACGACCAACCCGCCACGCTGCAGCAAAGCCGCAGGCTCACGGCCACCGGCGCTCACGTGGATTATTCCTACGCAAAAGGGAAGCACAACGCCAAGGCCGGCATTGAATACGGCTACTGGGCGCTCTCCGAAGGCTTCTCCTTTGGCGTGACCAGTCCCACCTACAATGCCGTATGTCTCAATCCTGACGGCTCTCCCAATTCCAATCCTTCTCCCACGAATCCTGCGCTCTGTGCCACCTCCGGGCTTACAGCGAATCCCGGATTTCTTTCCGGATTGCTCCCCTATGATTTAACACGCGGCGGCGTGCTTTTTCGCTTTGACGGCACGCAAGGAATCAACGAAGCGGCTCTCTACGCGCAAGATGAAATTACTCTAGGCAATTGGTCTTTGAGTTTGGGCGTGCGCGGCGATTTATATCGCGGCATCTCCACAGGCGAAGATCTCGAACCACGCACGGGCGCAGCGTATACCATCAAGAAGACACACACCGTTTTGCGTCTCGGCTATGGCCGCTTTTTCGAAACTCCCTATAACGAAAACTTGATCCTATCGAGTTCCACGGGAGCCGGAGGACTCGGCACGGGCATTACTGGATCCTTTGGCCAAGCTGCCATCCAGCCCGGCAAGCGCAATGAGTTCACCGCGGGCTTCCAGCAGGCGCTCGGCAAATACCTGGTCGTAGACGCGCAATATTTCTGGAAGTACACCCACAACGCTTACGACTTCGACGTGCTCTTTAACACGCCGCTGGCCTTCCCGATTCAGTGGCGCAAATCGAAGATTGATGGCTTCGGCATTCGCCTTACCATGCCCGACTGGCACGGCCTCACCGCCTACAGCGTCCTCGGTCACACCCGCGCGCGATTCTTCGGCCCCGAAACTGGCGGAATCATTTTCAATTCTCCCGTGGACGTCAGCGTTTTCCGCATCGATCACGATCAAGTATTTCAGCAGACCACTCACCTGCAGTATCAGCCGTGGAAGCGCTCTCCCTGGGTTGGCCTGACATGGCGATATGACAGCGGCCAAGTGGCTGGCGCCGTTCCCGACTACGCCACCGCTCTAGGCTTTAGCGGCGACGATCAGGCCGCCATTGGCCTCTTCTGCGGCAATACCTTTGCCGCCATCAATGCGCCCATCCGTAGTTGCGCTCCCGGCTTGTCACAGGGCGCCACGCGCGTTGTAATTCCCGCTCCCGGCACCTTCAATCCGGATACCCATCCCGCGCGCATCGCATCCCGCAACATGCTCGATCTGGGCGTCGGTATGGACGACATATTCCATGGCGACCGCTACAAGTGGAGCGCGCGCCTCAGCGTTTCGAATCTCACGAACGAAGAGGCCCTCTACAACTTCCTCTCCACCTTCAGCGGAACACACTTCGTTCCGCCGCGCACCTTCAGCGGCGAAATCGGCATGCATTTTTGATTTGCTGCAATTAGTGCGACTTTGCCGCTTGGGATGCTTCTTCCAACTGCTTTTCCAGGTCTGGGTGCTCGGCTAAAGTTTCGAGCATGGAAACGCGCCCCAGGTCTTGGCCGAGTTTCTGGCCTTGGGCCATCATTTCCGAAGTTAGTTGGGGACCGGCGTCCGCCATCTTCTTGCCGACCGGAGACTGGTAAAACTGGATCAACTGCTTGATTTCTTCGGAGGTGAAGTGGTGGTCATACGAGAGCACCGCTTGGTCCAGGAGTGGCTGCAGATCCATTTTCGAATGGAATTTGACGAAGAACGCCTCGACCAGCTTCTCGCGATATTCGCCTGGGGGTAGCGCGTTGGCCATCAGCGGCCGCATGGTTCTTTCCATCTCGCCCATCACTTGCTGCATGCGCGCTTTCGTGCCGGCTAGTTCCAGCAGCGTACGAATGTCTTGCACCTTGGCCGGAGGAATGGACGCCAGCGGGTTCGCGGAAGGCGCCGCCGACCCGGCTGTATCCGTCGTTTTGAGCGCAGAAGGTTTCGGGGACAACTGTTGCGCTTGCACCGTACAGGGGCCAGCCAAAGCGACGCCCAGAAATGCCACGATTATTTTCATGAGACTTTTCCTCCGCTCTGCAACCAGTATCGGGTGGTTGGCGCGGGCCATATGTTAAAACGCGTTCTGGTGCCTCTAGTGAATAACCGGCCTAAGGTACAGCTTTGCCGCCAATTGGACGCGGCTTCGAACTCAGAGGATAATAGTTTCCGGAGCGGTACTTCGAGGCAGGTGAGGGCGCGAAAGCCGTTTGAACCGTAACGAATCTCTGGGGTGCTGCGGATAGTCAGCCTGTGTGCACGGCCTGTCCTGTTGGCGGGTCGCAAGACTCGCGAGCGGGGCAGGAAAGCCTAATGGTTGGCTCGTGGTGCCCACCTATTTCAGAGGTTCACGGCCTAGCATCCCACGGCTAAGCAGTCCGCTCCATTTTCTTAACCAGGCGCTTTATCCACAAAACTATGCGTGTTCTTTTTATAGGTGACATCGTAGGCTCGCCCGGACGGCGTATCGTCGAAGAACGCCTCGCCGACCTCGTTCAGCAGCGTGAGATCGATATCGTAATCGCCAACGGCGAGAATTCCGCCTCAGGATTCGGCATTACTCCGCGCATCGCCGAAGAATTGCTGGCGCTCGGCATCGACGTGATCACCGGCGGCAATCACAGTTGGGATCGCAAGGAAATCATGGAGTACCTGCCGCATCAGCCTCGCCTGTTGCGTCCCGCCAATTTCGCCGAGGGCACGCCCGGGAGCGGATTGTTTACAGGTAGCGCCAAGAACGGCGCCAAGTTCGCAGTGCTGAATCTACAGGGACGCGTGTTCCTTCCGGCCAACGACGACCCCTTCAAGAAGGCCGACACCGAACTTGCCAAGTTGCCGGCGGACGTCGATTTCGTGCTCGTCGATATGCATGGCGAGACGACCAGCGAGAAAATCGCCCTGGGCTGGTATCTGGATGGCCGCGTCACCGCTGTGGTCGGCACTCATACCCATGTCACCACAGCCGACGAACGCGTTTTGCCCAAAGGCACCGCCTTCATCACCGACGTCGGTATGACCGGCCCGCACGACGGCGTAATCGGCATGGACCGTGACGGCATCATCAAGAAATTTCTGGACGGCCTGCCGGCTCGTTTCGAAGTCGCCACCGGCGATACCCAAATGAATGCCGTTCTGATCGAAACCGATGAGCCGGCCAATCGCAATGAAGCCGGACGCCTGCGCGCCCGCCGCATCGAGCGCCTGCGCCTCCGCGCCGACTGACTAAACTCCTACGCCCAGCCTTCCACCAAACCGAATCCGAGCAGCAGCGGTCCAATTTCCAGTTTACGGCGTTAATCGGGACTTAAATAGATTAGGCCGCGGTTCACGGCGAACACTACCAACGCAGCGTTGCTATCTAGGTTAAACGACTCCATGATGTGGTGCTTATGGAACTCCACGGTCTTTACGCTCAGATTGAGGAGCCCAGCAATCTGCTTTAGCGAGCGTCCCTCGCCGTACAACTGCACAATCTCTCGCTGGCGTGGGGTCAATTCCGTGGGAACTTGCCGTGCCCTGGCCTTGGTTTCGACCCAGTTCTGTGCTCTGAGCTTGGGCGTTACATAGGCCTGGCCATGCAAAACGTGTTCAATCGCTCTTAGCAGTTCCTGCCCACCAGAATGCTTCAGCACGAACCCGAAGGGCCCGAGTTCCAGCGCGGCAGCCGCCAAATCGGAATCGTCGTGCATCGTCAAGAACACGAACCTCATGTTTGGAGCTTGCCCCATGAGTTGCCGGACCGCATCCAACCCATTCAGGACTGGCATTCCAACATCCACAACCATCAAGTCGGGCCTCAATCGAATCGCTTCTTCTACCATAGCCCTGCCGTCCGAAACGACCCCTTGGACGGAGTACGACTTTTCCAGAAACACACGCAATGTGTCAGCAAAAATGACGTGGTCATCTGCGACCAAAAGTCGTGGGCGGGACTTGTCCACCGACATGGGTTCCATAAAACTCATCCTGTGACTCATCTCCGCCGTAGGGGCATCACCGTATCGAAGCGAGTGCAATTCTGCCTGGTGAGGAAGCTACCTAAAACTGTAAGGATTGACAGATCACCGAACTGCGTGAAAAGTGTCTGTACGCTGCCGCGCCAAAGACGTACTGTTAGCGGGTTTCTTCTAGCATTTTCCACCCCCAGCCTACGGCGACGGTTCCCTGCGAAATCAGACGTTGTTTAGGCGCTGCGCAAGGAGCCACTATGTGGTCAATCTCCCCTTTCAGGTAAGCCCTGTCGCACTGTCCTCCGCAAGAACGGGCACGCAACTTTCAGCTACAACCAGTGTTAACGATGATGTAATGGCCTCGCTATGCGTTCTTACAGTCGATGACTTTGAGCCTTGGAGAAAATTTGTCTGTTCTGCCCTTCAAAAACGTCCACACTTGCAAAACATCTTAGAAGTCTCGGATGGGTTTGACGCGGTTGAGAAAGCGCGAGAACTGCAACCCGACCTCATTCTGCTGGACATCGGTCTTCCAACTTTGAATGGGCTCGAAGCCGCTCGTCAGATCCGGGTGCTTTCTCCGAACTCGAAAATCATCTTTTTGACAGAAAGCCGCGATTCCGATGTCGCTGCAGAAGCCTTTCGATCCGGAGCGCGAGGTTTCGTTGTCAAGTCCGATGCCGAAGAAGAACTATTGGCCGCAGTAGACGCCGTTTTAAACGGGAGTTGAGTCTGCATTTGTTATAGTAAAGCTTTCGTGGAACACTCGGACGCCTGCCAAGTTTTGAATCTGTCCTAAAGCCTGCCGCGCCAGGCGCAAAACATACTCTCTCAGATTGACAGAGCCTTTTGGGACGGGGATGGTGTTCCCATTAGAACGAGGGGGAGTAACTATGAACACATTCGAGCCAAGCTATTTCATCCACGCGGCGAATGTCCTGCTGCTGGTGGCTTACAGCGTTCGCGATATTCTGTGGCTACGGCTGTTCGCGGTCGCTGCCGCGGTGATTTCAATCCCTTATTTCGCCCTCCAGCCGACGCCCCTATGGGAACCGCTTGCTTGGACTGTCCTCTTTGCGGCGATCAATGGCTTCCAATCGTGGCGTCTCTTCGTCGAGCGCCGGCCAGTCAAACTGACACCTGAGGAGGAGGACGTTCGCCAACTCGTCTTCCGAGATTTGCCACCCAGGAAAGTCTTGCAGGTTCTGAGCATTGGATCGTGGACCACTGTGGCGACGGGGGAGCCATTCATCGAGCGTGGCAAACGTATCGAGGCCATCTCGTTACTTCTGCGTGGCAAAGTGCAGGTGACGAGAGAAGGATGCGTCCTCGGTGAACTGGTCACAGGTAATTTCGTAGGTTCCGCACTTCTGATGAGTGGTGCTGCGGCTGACGTGGATGCGGTGGCCCTGGAGCCAGTCCGAGCCATGCGTTGGGAAGTTACGACGCTGGATCGCTACCTCACCGCCAATCCCGAAACACGGATCATAATGCAACAGCACCTCGCCCGCGACCTGGCCGGAAAATTGGATACCTACATAAACCGCCGTCGCGACGGCTAAGGGGCCGGTGTGACGCCCGCAGAGGATGCCGCAGCTTGGGAGATAACCACGAACTGGAATGACTTTCCGTCGGCCTTGAACTTCATCTTATTTTTGTCGAGAGCGAACTCGATTGCAGTGTTTAACGGAATGAGGTGCTGGTCGTCGGGTTTCGGCTGACGAATAGTGAAGTCGGTGGTATTGGAGCGGACGACGTACTGCTGGCACAGCAGATCGATATCTTGCTTCTTGGATTTCTTAGTGCCGCACGCAACAGAGGTGTGGGAAAGAACGGTGCCGCGCTGCGGTTTTGGGCCGGCGGAGGCAACCGCTGCAACTAGAAACAGTGCGCCAAAGACTTTTAGAGATTTTTTCACGTGGACCCTACCTATTCGACTTAACGGTATCCTCCAAGCAATGTCCCTTGAAAACTGTGGGCTATGGCTTGACCAAAGGAATCTGGGATGACAGTTGCAGTTCGACCATGAGGCCGAGACGCCGGTCGATTTGGTAGAACATGGCGGTCTTCTTTGGGGAAATCACCTTTTCGAATTCGGGCATCCACTTCAAGCGAAGTTGAGCCATCTGTTCCTCGGTTGTAGTCCAACGCGTGATAAAACTGTTGGCTTGCTCGCCGGTCATCGTGTTGTAGCTTTGCGCGTATTCCTTAAGCAGAGCGTAGCGGGTGTCATAGATCTTCGAGTGCTCAACGACGTATCGGTCGTACACCGGCCAGAACTTGACGGCTTCGTCCTCGGTTAGCGGCAGATTTGCAGCGACTATCTTCTTTCTTTCGGAGCGAATGTCCTGGCGCATGAGTTGGACGGTGTCATCGGCCACCTGATCAGATGACACTTTGCGCTCGGGCGCAGCCTGTTGGGCATTAGCAATGCTGATGGAAATTGCCGCTACAAACGACAAGCACAGAACTGTAAAGATTTTCTGCCTCAAGGTGAGTTCTCCTCGTCTAGCTGGTCCTCCAAACACACTGGAGGAATTGCTCGCGAGGTTGAACTGGCAAAACTAACAGTGCTATTCGGCAGGGCCTCATGGAACTACTGCTAAGTCCCGATGTGCCGGCCTTCTCATGGAAGGACTTAGTCGACTAAGTTGACCTCTTTCGGAATTTAATTCGAGATACCGACTACCATCCACGAGGGCATGTCGGGGATAGTTTTCGATTTAACCGCGCGGGATTAGATGACCCCAAATATTTATATCGATTCGCCTGCGGACTTCGCTTTGGAACCGAGAGGCACACGAGCGCAAATCGTTGTTCCGCGTTGCAGCTGCGAGTCGATAGAAAGATCCCCGTTCACCAATCTCACTCGCTCCTTCATGCTGGTGAGGCCTAGCCCGCGGCCCTTTACAGCATTTTCAGGGTCAAAGCCAATCCCTGAATCACGTACAGAAAGTTGGATCTCATTCGATCCACCAACGATCGACACTTGGAAGTGCCGTGAACCGCTATATTTGACTGCGTTCTGCAACGCTTCTTGCAAAACGCGGAAGAGACAGAGGGGGATCTCCTCCGGCAATTCGTGTGGGATGTTCTCAGAGTGAAAGTTAATCTCCACTTGCCGATGAGCCGCGAGCTCTATGCAGAAGCTCTTGGCGGTAGCCACGATGCCTAGGAAATGGAGCTTCGAAGGGTGTAAGCGGTGCAATAGCGCCTGGATGTCAGAGGCAATCTCAGCTACACGCTTCAATTGTCCCTCGAGTTCCGTGCGGACTTCTACAGCCGAATCGGGAAGACCTAGTCCTAACCGCTCAAGATCGAACTGCAACATTGCGAGTTGTTGACTGATGTCGTCGTGAAGCTCCCGAGCGATGCGCTGCCGTTCCTCCTCTTGTGCCTGGATGAGTTGGCCCGCCAGCCTCTGAAGATCTCTTTCAGATTGCTGTAATTCTTTTTGTGCGGTTCTTTCCTCTGTGATGTCCTGCACCATCGCGAGCACCAGCGGAGAGGCTAGTTTGTCCAATAAAGAAATACTCAAGCGCCCCCAAATCAAGGAACCGTCGCTTCGAATAAAGCGCTTCTCAAGGTGATATTGATCGATCAGACCCGCCCGTAACTGCTCGAAAAGCGCCCAATCCTTCTCTGCATCTTCGGGAGGAGAGAACTCCACACAGTGTTTACTACGCATCTCCTCCTCGGTGAATCCTAGCATCGAGCAGAGGGTGGGACTCACGAAGAGAGGCCGCCCTTCCAGGTTCTCCAGCGCAATCCCGATGGGACTCGCCATGAAGGCACCATAGAACAGCTGGTCATCGGGTTTCCGCGCTTGTGAATTGTTATTTATCATGATGCAACAGATATCACTGTCATTGTCGCCAAGGCAACTGCTATTCTCGGGTAACGAATTGGATTTTCAAAAGCTGATTGCAAAAGCGGAAATGCAGAAGGTGCGTTTTTTCACTGATTTCAAGCTTTATCATCCGACGCTAACCGCCACGAGGACCGTCAGGCACTCACCGATGCGGTTGTTGCATTGCGCATATTGAACCGGGACAAGTTGGCCTTCCCCGACTGGAAGCCTTAGGTATCAATGAGGATTGCGATTCGCGAATGGTTGCTAAGCCCGCTATAGCCGAAGACAGGAACGCCGATAAAGAAATTAGCGTTTTGATCGTTGACGACAATCCGGAAATACGGATGGCTGTCTCCCAGGCCTTTTCGTTAAGCGGTTTTCGGGTTTGCGGCGAGGCAAAAAATGGAAAAGAGGGCATCGACTTCGTTAAGCAGCTTGCGCCCGACCTGGTTTTTCTCGACCTTGCCATGCCCGTGATGAACGGTTTGAACGCCGCTATCGAAATTCGCAAGATCGCTCCCAGCACACCGATCATTCTCTTCACGATGTTTCACGACAAAGATATCGCGGAGTACGCATTGCAAGTTGGAGTAAATCTAGTGCTCTCCAAGACCGAGGCGCTTTCTTCCCTGGTTCGCAAAGCTCACTCGCTAAGAACCGACAAGTCCGCGGATTCCCGCTGAAAACCGCACTCCTTTTGGTCTCGAAGTCTGCCCCACATCCAGCTCCCGTGAAGTCGGCTAAGCGGAAACGGATCACGAATCCGATACGCAAACTTGATAGAGGGCAACCCCGCGGCTTTGGCTACAATCAGAGTGACCATGCGTACATCCCGTTGCCGGTTTGTCGCCGCCAGCCTACTTGTTTGTCTTGCCGCCGCGATTTCGCTGATTGCCAACGCCGCTCCCGTTGATGATGACTTGATGGCCTTGCGCCGCCTTTTTCCTACCATTGGCCCAGGTCTACGTTCTTTACGCCGTGGTGCCGATGGGAAGTATTACGTGCTCGCCTCGCCCAACACCGGCTTGGCCATCTTCGACGCCAATGGCAAGCAGCTAAGCGTCATTGGTGCGCCTCCCGCCGCTCCCGTCACCAATAAAGCCGGACGATCCGCTCTCGCCTTCGGTGAGGATTGCGATGTCGATAAGCAAGGCAATATGTACGTCGCTGACGGCGGCTATAACCTCATCACCGTTTTTTCTCCGGATGGCACGCAACTCCGCTCCATCCCGGTGAACGGGCCGGTTTCCGTGGCCGCTCTTCCCGAAGGCGAAGTCGCTGTCACCACCTCGCGGCAGTCGCGCCTGATCACCGTGTATGGGCCTGACGGCCGCGTGGCGCGCGAATTCGGTACGCCCGAGGATGTTTCCTCACGCGAGGACCTGAATCGCTACCTGAATCTCGGTCGCGTCATGTCCGACCCGAAGGGCCGCATCTACTACGGGTACACCTATTTGCCGGAACCCTTGGTGCGGCAATACGACCGCTTTGGGTTCGCCGGTCTCGATTTCGAATTCACCGGGTTAGACGCCTTTCCTGAAGCATCGGCGCTACGAAAAGAAATTGTGCGCCAGGAGAAACGCGAGGAGAAAAGGGCAGACGCTGCGCCTTCCTTCCGTCCCGTGCTCACCGCATTCGGCGTTGATCCTGTTAGCGGCGACGTTTGGATGGCTTTACACAACACGCTGCTGCACTTCGACAAGGATGGCATCCGTCAAAGCGAGTACCAGATCTACACGAAGGACGGAGCGCGCATCGAAGCGAATGTCATTCTCGTGGAAGAAAATCGTCTGTTAATCGGATCCGACCCTTTGGGTGTGTACGAATTCGAACGTCCCGACAAAAAACAGTGAAAAGTAGTGCGAGATTTCCTCAGGTCAGCATGCACCGATTTGGTGCACTCGGGTACCTCGTCACAAAAATTTCCGCCAAATCATTCGCATTTCGCATGATTTTCTTGGTACTTGCACAATTTCCGTGCTTGTGGAAAAGTTGTGCATGGCATGTGAACGACGCTTCCCCCCTTCGCACACTTTTCGCTTGCTCCATCGAGGACAGTGCGGGAGAATCCATCCAGTTTTGAGGCAGTGGAATGCGGTCCACAAGTCACTTGGGACCGCGCGGAACCACAGGGGCACAAAACTTTCGTTCCAGCGCGGGTAAAGAACTAAAAGCGTGAAGCTTTAAAGCAACTTTAGCTTTCCACAGCTTATCCACATCTGTGGAAATAGCATAGGATTTGGCTGCTCACATTACGATGACCACCGCAACTCAAATTAGTCGCGAACGCGACACACAAAACGTCTGGGACCGGTTCCTGGACCTGATTAAATCCAGAGTCAGCATCAATACGTACTCGACCTGGTTTCAGCCTACTCGCTTGAATCGCACGGAAGGCGAACTCCTTTACGTACAGATTCCAAGTACCGTATTCCGGCAGGTGCTGACTCGCACGTACGGCGAAATTGTAAAGGCTGTGTTTCACCAGATGGGCACGCCGAACACCAAGGTGCAATACGTTTGCACTGAAGAAGAGCCCGTGCAGGCTGCGCCGGCAATATCGAGCGCCAAGCAATCCAAGCTCGATTTCGAAAGCAGTGACCACCAGCTGAATCCGCGCTATACCTTTGACAGCTTCGTGGTCGGCAAGTCTAACGAGTTTGCGCACGCTGCATCGCGCGCCGTCGCCGAGCAGCCTTCGAAAGCTTACAACCCGCTCTTTCTTTACGGCGGCGTGGGCATGGGCAAAACCCACTTGATGCACGCCATCGGGCACTTGATCAAGAAGCGCAATCCGGCCACGCGGCTTAGCTATGTGAGCGCCGAGAAGTTCACCATCGAAGTGATCAACTCCTTGCGCTTCGATCGCATGATTACTTTCCGCGATCGCTTCCATACAGTCGACGTTCTTCTCGTGGATGACATCCAGTTCATCGCCGGCAAGGAACGCACCCAGGAAGAGTTCTTTCACACTTTTAACGCGCTCTACGAGCAGCAGAAGCAGATCGTCATTTCTTCCGACTGCTTGCCCAAGGACATCAACTCCATCGAGGAGCGCCTGCGTTCACGTTTTGA
>DASXLU010000293.1:0-2543 GCA_036496065.1 Candidatus Acidiferrum sp. | reverse complement strand
TCGGCCTATAGCATGCCGGACGAGTTCATCGGAGAAGAGGGCAGTAGTTGGCTGGAGCATTGGGCCATCACTCGTGGGCAACCGCCGAGAGATGAGCCAGCATTCCCGCAGTGGGTGATGGATCTTTCGAAGGCGTTGCCGCGAAGGCCCACGCAGCCCTGATGTTTTGCTTGTGCCTTCCTTCGTGTCAACCGATGCTTCGTTGCTAAATGCATACCGAGCTATGTGCGAATGCACTGCACGAGCAAGACAAGAAATCCAAGAAGACTAAGGTAGGTGCGAATGGCGTGAAGCCTTCCCCATTTTGTGAGAAGTGCGGAGGCCGTCTGGTCGTTGGGAGTCGAGGCCGTATCCAGCAACAAACGGTTGGTTGGCATGATGAAGACGAGCGTGATTGGGACTACGGCGCCGACCAACGCGCCACCTGCGAGCCATTCCCACCGGTTGGTTAGCCGCCAAACTGCCACACTGCAGAGAAAACAAATGATCGCCAAAGAAGCCTGCAGAGGAGCTGCACGTTTATAGCTGGGCCTGAATTCCTGCAAAGCAAACGAAGCGCCTAGCGACATTCGTGCTGGATGCTCGATTAGTGTCAGGTACAAGGCCGCTCCAGAGAACAAGCCGGAAGTCAGCAGGACTACAACCTTCAGCAGGAATTCCATGAGGCGATGGTAAGCCTGGTCCAGTGCGACTTCAAATTGGGAGTTTAACGCGGGCGGTGGAGAGGCGGGGCGGCGGCTGTCGGGAGGGATGTGTCGGAGGGCTTATTGGGAAGTTCGATTCACCTGAACTCCCGACCAGTTTCGGGCTCCTGCGGCCAGGCCTCACACTGCAGATAGATGATGTGTAATCGAAAGCTGAATTGTAGGAACGTGGAATGCTGAGGCTGGACTATCTGTCGTGCGTGTTGACGGTGATCTCGACTTTTCTGGTGGGGAAAAAACTTTGGCAGGGCTGGGTAATCGCCGGTGCCAACAGCCTGATCATCTGCATCATCGGAATGCGAACGGCGCAATTCGGATTTGTGCCCGCGAATCTTTTCTGCATTGGGCTGTACGCAAATAACCTGTGGAGTTGGCGATCCAAGGCTGTTGCTGAAAATCGTTTAAACATGGCGAGTGTCACGCGTATGCTGAGCGGGAAACTGAGTTCGATTCGAGTAGCGCTTTCCAGCGAGCAACCGCCTGAAACGCAGACGCGAAAAGTTCAGCAAATGACCCCAGTATTACCGGAGGCGTATTCCTTGCCTACCGAAAGTGTTGACGCGCGCAGTTCCTCGTACGTCAGCTAACCGCCGCAGTAACTTCCAGCACCTGCTTTTCGAGCAAACTTGTTGGTCAAGACTTGAGTTTGGCTCGCCAAGCTCCCACCGATTCATGCGCGAAGTCCAGGCTCGTACCGAGATGAAAATTTCGCCATGGACTTGACAATCGGAAGACATGGGAGAAAACTCACCGCCTCCCGATATCCCGGCCTCGGGCTACCTACAATTCACTGGAGATCAACATGGCGACACCGAAAGCAGCGATGAAACCGATGAGGGTGGCTCAGATCCCCAAAGCTGGCGCGGACTTCGAGATTGTCGAACGCGAGGTGCCGCAGCCGGGCGCGGGACAAGTACGAATCAAGGTGAACGCGTGCGGAGTGTGCCACAGCGATCTGTTCACGAAGGAAGGAATGTGGCCGGGGATCGAGTATCCGCGCGTGCCGGGACATGAAGTGGCTGGTGTCGTTGATGAGGTTGGCGAAGGCGTTACCGCTTGGAAGAAAGGGCAGCGCGTAGGGGTTGGCTGGCACGGCGGGCAGGACGGAACGTGTAGGTCGTGCCGGCGCGGAGATTTTCGAAATTGCCAGAACCAGAAAATAGCGGGCATCAGTTATGACGGCGGATACCAGCAATATATGGTGGCTCCCGTGGAAGCGCTAGTTGCGATTCCGGATGGGCTCAGCGACGTCGAAGCTGGACCGCTGCTTTGCGCCGGAATTACTACGTACAACGCGCTGCGGCACAGCGGTGCGTACCCCGGCGACCTGGTTGCCGTGCTGGGCATCGGCGGATTGGGTCACCTGGGAATTCAGTTCGCGAGCAAGTTTGGATATAACGTGGCGGCGATTGCGCGCGGGCCTGAAGACGCAACGCTCGCAAAGAAGCTGGGTGCGAATGTATACATCGATAGCACAGCGACGAATGCGGCCGAGGCGCTGCAAAAACTGGGAGGCGCGCAGGTGATTCTGGCGACGGCGCCAAGTTCGAAAGCGATGTCGGAACTGTTCGATGGTCTAGGGCCGAACGGCAAGCTGCTGGTTATAGGCGCGTCAACGGATCCAATTCAGGTGACGCCGGTGCAACTGATTAGTGGAAGTCGGAGTATCCAAGGCTGGGCTGCGGGGACACCGGCCGACTCGGAGGACACGTTACATTTTGCCCAGCTGACTGGCGTGCGTCCGATGATAGAGACATATCCACTGGAAAAAGCGGCGGAAGCGTACGCACGAATGATGAGCGGCAAAGCGCAGTTCCGCGTTGTTCTGACGATGTGAGC
>DASXLU010000292.1:0-9854 GCA_036496065.1 Candidatus Acidiferrum sp. | reverse complement strand
GCTAGACTGCGCTACATTGTAAGTTTGCATCCTCGCAGAAAGACCAGACCGTTGTCGTCTCGATGGGCTCATGGCGGAAAAACTACCATCTTTGGTAATCGTAGGACGGCCGAATGTCGGCAAGTCCACGCTGTTTAATCGGCTGACCGGCACGCGCCGAGCGATTGTCACCGACGAGCCGGGAATTACGCGCGACCGGATTTACGGGAAAGCGGAATGGCGCGGCCGAGTGCTGGAAGTGGTCGATACGGGAGGGATCGTTCCAGACGACAAGGCGGTGATCCCGCAAGAAATCCTGCGGCAGGCGCGGGTGGCGTTCGACAACGCTTCGCTGCTGGTTCTGGTGGTCGATAGCGAAGCGGGACTGACGCCGCTTGATCAGGAACTCGCGAATCTTCTGCGTGTGACCGGGAAGCCGTTTGTGGTGGCGGTCAACAAAATCGATTCGCGCCTGCAGGAAGTGAATGCTGCTCCGTTTCACAAGCTGGGCGTGCCGGTTTTCCCGATTGCCGCGGAACACGGCACTGGCGTGGACGATTTGCTGGACGCCGCACTGGACCAAATTAAGGGGAACGCCGCTGAAGACGAGCCCGAAACGAAAAAAGAGATTGAGATCGCCATTATCGGCCGGCCGAACGTTGGCAAATCCACGCTGTTGAACCGCATGGCTGGTGAAGAGCGCTCGATCGTGTCACCGATCCCGGGGACGACGATGGATAGCGTCGACACGGAAGTTGTACATGAAGGTCGCGTGTACCGATTTGTGGACACGGCCGGGATTCGCCGCAAGGGCAAGACGAATCTGGTGGCGGAAAAGCTCAGTGTAGTGATGGCAAAACGCGGATTGGAGCGCGCGGACGTTGCCCTTCTCGTGATCGATGGAGAGCAAGGCGTAACCAGCGGCGATGCGACGATTGCCGGTACCGCGGAGCAATCCGGGCGGTCGGTAATCATCGTGGTGAACAAGTGGGATCTGGCGGTGCAAGCCGCGCAACATGCCGCGGACGAGTCCGCCAAAAGTGCCAAAGGCCAGGCTATGCGGGCTGCACGGGGCTCGGGCTCGCAACGACGCGAAATTGATAAGGGCAAGTTGCTTTTCGAGTATGAAAAAATGGTGCAGGAAAAGTTTAAATTCCTGAGCTATGCGCCGATCGTGTTTCTGTCGGCGAAAACCGGTGAGCGCGCAGAAAAGTTGTATCCGTTGATCGACCAGGTGGCTGCGGCACGGCAGCGCAAGATTTCTACTGGCGAGCTGAATCGCTGGCTGAAAGAAGACGTGGACCTGGGCCGGGCGTCCAATCCGAAGGCGCGTCCCGTGCGGATTTATTACATTACGCAGGCGAAGGTGGCGCCACCGGTATTCTTGTTGTTCACCAACCAAAAGAAGCCGCTGCACTTCAGTTTCGAACGCTTTCTGGAGAACCAGTTGCGCGACAAGTGGGGATTCATCGGAACGCCGGTGCGCTTCATTCAGCGACTGCGCAAAGAGGGCGACCGTTCGCAGGCCCGAGAGAGAAAAAAGGACAAAAGCAAGGGCGACAAAGAGCGTTGACTTGGCGTAATTTTCGCCTACGATGGAATTGTTCCCGCCCAGGATAATGAGCGCAGGATGACTGAAATGAGCAGCGCCGCCGCAACCAGCCTTTCCGACGAAGAAGGGAAGCTCTACCCGATTGGGGAAGTGAGCCGCATCGCGGACCTTAAGCCGTTCGTGCTGCGCTATTGGGAGACGGAATTCCCGATGCTGCAGCCGGTGAAGAGCGCGCGCGGCCACCGGATGTACCGCCAGGAAGATGTCGACCTGATCCTGAAGATTAAACGCCTGCTGTATGACGAGGGGTTCACGATTGCGGGCGCCCGGCGGCACCTGCGGGATTTGGAAAACGGCGGAGCTACGGAAACCGGCGGAGTGGACCTGGTGGCGTTTAACAATTTGGAAGCGGTAACGCCGCAACTGAATCGCAAGTTACTGCTGGATTTGCGGGATTCGCTGCGCAGTTTCTTGACGCTGCTCGAAGGCAAGTGATAGCCTTGAAAATGCTTGATTAGCCGCGATTTGCGGCTGATGCAATCGGGACGTAGCGCAGCCTGGTAGCGCGCACGCTTGGGGTGCGTGAGGTCGCGAGTTCGAATCTCGCCGTCCCGACCATCTTTCCCTGCCAAACAGCCAAGCCTAATAGTTTTCCGGATTAGAATGTATGTGTTGCGCCGGGAGTGTTTCTCTTACCGTGAAAAAACCGAAGGTGTTGTTGACAAATGATGATGGGTACCAGGCGGCAGGACTGATTGCGCTGGCGGCGGAGTTGCGCGACTTCGCGGATTTAACGATCGTGGCGCCGAGTTGGGAACGCAGTGGAGCTGCGCAGTCGCTGACGCTGCGGCAGCCGATCGTGTGCCACAAGCTCGCGGAGAATCATTGGGCCATTGATGGAACTCCGGCGGATTGCGTGATTGTGGCGCTGCACAAATTGCTTGCCGAACCACCCGACTTGGTAATTTCAGGAATTAATCACGGAGCTAATTTGGGAGAGAACGTGTATTACTCCGGAACCGTGGGCGCAGCGCGAGAATCGGTGATTCACCACGTGCCGGGATTGGCGATGTCGCTGTGTTCGAAGCGCGCCGATGCGAACTTTGCGCCGACCGCGCAGCTTGCACGCCGCACCGCCGAGCTTATTCTGAAGGAAGGCCTGCCCGCGCAGGTGCTGCTGAACATTAATGTGCCGGAAACCTGGAAGGGCGAAGTGCAATTCACGCGGCAGTCGAAAAAGATTACGCGCAATGTATTGCGCGAAGGTGAAGATCCCAAGGGCCGGCCGTATTTCTGGTTGAGCGAGCAACGGATTGATCGCGAGATCGTGGACAAAGGCTCGGATTATGCAGCTGTCTTTGCCGGCATGGCATCGATTACGCCGCTACATCTGGATCCGACACATGCGGACTCCCTGAATCATCTTTCGCACTGGACAAAGCTCCTGGCGAACGACTGATCGATGACGCACAGCGGAACATTTGACGCGATTGTGATTGGCTCAGGCGTGTTCGGCTCGTGGACGGCCTGGCAACTGGCGCAGCGGAAGCAGCGCGTTTTGCTGGTAGAGGCTTACGGACCCGCGCACTCGCGTGCGTCGTCGGGCGGCGAATCGCGCATCATCCGGATGGGTTATGGGCCGGACGAAATCTACACACGATGGTCGCAACGTTCGTTATCGCAATGGCAAGAATTGTTCGCCAGAACCGGCGAGGCACTATTTTTGCAGACCGGAGTCTTGTGGCTTGCCGGAAAGAACGATGCGGTCGTGAGTGCGACTCGAAAGACATTGCAACGATGCGATGTGCCGTTTGAATCGCTGGACTACGCTGAACTCAAAAAGCGCTATCCGCAAGTGAACATGGATGGAATCCAGGAGGCGGTTCTAGAGCCGGAGAGCGGTGTGTTAATGGCGCGCAGAGCGGTTTCCTGCGTAGTGCGCGATGCCGAAGCATGTGGCGTGCGGCTGAAGATCGCGCAGGTAGTTTCATTCCAGGGACGCCAACGCATCGGAGAGATCGAGACTTCCGCTGGCGAGAAGTTCTCCGCCGGCCAATTCGTTTTTGCCTGTGGACCGTGGCTGGGCAAAGTATTCCCGGAACTTCTTGGGCCGCGCATTTTCGCGACCCGTCAGGAAATCTTCTTCTTCGCCCCGCCTGCGGGCGACGTGCGGTTCGCAGCGCCTGCGTTGCCGACGTGGCTATTTCAAGAGGATCTGGTGTATGGGATGCCGGATATTGAGAGCCGCGGACTGAAGATTGCGCGCGACGAACATGGCGAACGCGTCGACCCGGATACGCAGGCACGTTTGCCAAGCGCAGAGGGCGCGGCGTGGGCACGAGACTATGTGGCAAAACGGTTCCCTGCCATGGCGAATGCCCCGATTACAGAAGCTCGCGTATGCCAATACGAAAACACCTCCAATGGCGACTTCCTGATCGATCGCCATCCGGAGTGGGAAAATGTGTGGCTCGCGGGCGGCGGATCAGGCCACGGATTCAAACATGGGCCCGTGTTTGGGGAGTATCTGGCGGCTCGAATTTGCGGCGAAGTCGAAACAGAGCCACGATTTTCGCTGGCGAGCAAGGGTACGCAGCAGAAGCGTGCTGTGTTTTAGAAATCGGGGAGAATCGTCAGCAGTGGAATCGAATTCGAACTTTAGCTCTTCTTGAGCCTGCGACGCGATCCGTCAGTAATTTTCGTGACGCCCTTGCGGCGGGCTTTCTCTTGATACAAATTCTGGTCCGCTTCGCGCAAAAGCTTGTCTACGCGCTCACCTTCACCGTGATACACGGAAACTCCGATGCTGGCGGAAATCGGCGGATCCTCCTGATCGGTGGCTAAGGTCTCATGAATACGCGAAACGACGCGCTGCGCTTCCTCTTCGCGCGCTTCGGGTAGCACCACGGCAAATTCATCGCCGCCATAACGCGCAGCAGTATCGATTGCGCGGCAATGTACTCGCAGAATATCAGCGACGCGACACAGAGCACGGCTGCCCACAAGATGCCCGTACGTGTCGTTGATTCGCTTTAGCCCATCGAGATCGAGGAGCAACACGGCGAACGGACGGCCGGTGCGCAAGGTGCGTTCGGTTTCCGTATCCAGCACATCAAGCAGCTTGCGATAGTTTGCGAGGCCTGTGAGCGGATCGCTAGCCGCAAGATGCCGCACCTGTTCGAACACGCGAGCGCTATCCAGCAGCGAGCCGGCAAGCAGAACCACGTAGCTCATCACGTTCATGGCTTGCGCAAAAACGAATGGCCCATCAATCAGCCGAACGGACTGGCACGCGGCCAGTTGCGCGGCAAGATTGAGCCAGACCGCGATATAGATGGCGCGGTCAAACGCAGAGTCCATCAAGAAGCGCCGCCGCCGGTAGCCTATTAGAGCAATCAGGAAAATGACCGCCGGTAGCAAATGCAATGGATTAGGAATAATGGCGTCAGGATGGTGCGAGACCTCGGGCGGCAGTTTTCGCAAAACGGCCGTGATCGAATAGGTGAGAGCCAGCACCGAAAAAAGCGCTCCGGCAATCTCCAGCCGCGGATGGCGGGAACGCGGCAAGAAATGCTCTACGAGCAGCGCCACCGCAAAAAGCAAAGCAATGAGCAAGCGGCTGATCCACCACGCTACGGGGGCCCACAGAAACCATATCTGCGAATCGTGAATAAGCTGGAAGAACAGGACGCTGGACGCCGTTAGTGTCAATCCGGATAACAGAAAGCCGGACCCGAGGATCAGCGAGATACGGTCTTGGGTACCCTGAAAACGAACGAGAGCGACGGCCGCGAAAACGAAAGCAAACAACCCCGTGGTGATCTGCAGGTAGCCTTGGAGAATCGGGTCGGGACGAAGGGAGACCTGCCGTAGCCAGGTAGCGGCCAGAAATATAAGTAGGAACCCGCCAGTCTGCAGCAGAAGCCGACGGACATTCTTGCGATCAACGATGAGGGCGAGCTCGCCCATTCAAGATATCCTTAGGTCGGCCGGCTGGAGACCGGATTTGTCTTTCTTCTATTAGACGCGATTTGGGTGCATTGTGTTGCGGTAGAATTTCGCGAGCTGTAAGCGAAGAGATACCCGCTGTGGATAAGGGTTTCCTGTACCTTCGGACAGGGTAATTGTAAAAATTCGGACCGAGGAGATGAGGCCTGCGGGCGAGTTGGTCCGCCACAACGGGAAGAAAATGGCCGATTTGAAACAGTTCAGCGGGCAAATTAGGACTTGCGCGCGGTCTCGCAATTTCGCAAAATAGCTCTATTGAAACGTTTGAATACGAGGAGTATCGCTTTGCCTAAGCATACTGCAAACCATCGGACGGGTGCGCCTAAAGGGGCAGCTCGCCCGGGCGAACACACGCTGCAGGAGATTCTCTCGCAGCCGCACATCTGGTCGGAAACTGAAGAACATCTCCGCGCAACACATATGTTGGAGCAGCTCGCGGACACGTTTTCACCGCGCAGCCCGTGGCTATTCGTCGGCTGCGGCTCCAGTTACTATCTTTCGCGACTTATCGCGGCGCTGTGGACCAAGTACTTTTACATTCCAGCCACAGGCGTACCTGCCTCCGAGTTGCTGTTTGCCCCAGAAGAAACGTTGCGGCGCATTGGAGCGGAGCAGATCGTATTGATGTCGCGCTCGGGTGAGACGACGGAAGTCCTGCGCGTAGCGGAACTTCTGCAAGCGCACAAAACCGTGCAGACGTTGGGTGTCACCTGCAATCCGCAAAGCGTCCTGGAAAAGCTTTGCACGCACACTTTTAAGCTGGAGTGGGCCGACGAGAAGAGCACGGTGATGACGCGGTCGTTTACCGCAATTTTGCTGGCCTTCCAGCGATTGGCGCTGCAATTTATCGGTGACAAGCAACTTTCCGCGGCCTTGGACCAATTGCCAATGAAGGGGCAGTCGTGGCTGGATGCGCATGCGACCAAAATCCGCGAATTCGCCAGCAAGCGAAAATTTGCCGATTACATTTTTCTCGGACAAGGCGTGCACTACTGGCTGGCGCAAGAGGCCGGGTTGAAAGTGACCGAGATGTCCGCGTCGTACGCCCAGGTCTACCACTCGCTGGAATTTCGCCACGGGCCACGCTCCATTGCCGGACCCGACACGCTGATTACCATTTTCATGTCGGACGCCGCGGCGGAAGCTGAAACGGTGTTGGCGCGCGAACTGAAGGAATTGGGCGCCGCCATTTGCGTGATTACCAATCGCGCCACGCCCGAATTGCGGAAGCATGTGGACCTGTTGATCGAACAAGCGCTGGACGGCCCGGAATTTGCGCGCTACGCTGTGACCGCAATTCCCGCGCATTTAATTGGAACCGCAGTCGGCTTGCGCAAGGGCCTTAATCCCGACGCGCCACCGAATCTTACGCGAGCAGTGGTTCTGGAGTCCGCGCGATCCCGTCCCGCGAAAAGGAGAGGTGCTTGAGCGCAGACGCCAGCACCACATCAGCACCGCGCCTCCGACGGTCGCTGACCCTCACCGATCTAATTTTGTACGGCATCATAGTGATTCAGCCTGTGGCGCCTATGTCCGTGTTCGGGGTGCTGAGCGATCGCGGAAAAGGTCACGTTGTCACCGCGATTCTGATCGCCATGGTGGCCATGCTGTTCACTGGCATCAGCTATGGCCGCATGGCACGGGCTTATCCAAGCGCGGGATCGGCGTTTACGTATGTCGCGCAAGAAGTGAATCCCGCGATGGGCTACATCACTGGATGGAGCATGGTGATGGACTACATGCTGAATCCACTTATCTGCACGGTGTGGTGCGCGGGTCAGGCCAACCAGTTTGCACCCGGGGTTCCGGCGTGGATCTGGAAATTTTTCTTCGCGATCGTTTTTACGCTGCTGAACATTCGCGGGATTAAAACGTCGGCGCGGCTGAACACCGGCATGGCGATTGCCATGGGTGCAGTGGTGGTTGCAATTTTTATTGCGGGCGCGCGCTACATTTTTGGGGCGCCACACGACGCAGCGTACTTCACCCGTCCGTTTTATGATCCAGTGACTTTTACGTATGCCGGCTTGTTCGGTTGCACTTCGATCGCAGTGCTCACGTATATAGGCTTCGACGGAATCTCGACGCTCTCGGAAGAGGCGGAAAATCCGCGCAAAAATATTCTGCTAGCGACCGTGCTAACGTGCGTGGTGATTGGAATCCTTTCCGCGTTCGAAGCATACATTGCGCAACTGATCTGGCCGGCATCTCAACCGTTTCCGGACATCAACACGGCTTACTCGTATATCGCCGGACGGGCGTGGAAGCCGTTGTTCTCCATCGTCGGCTTCACACTGCTGCTAGCAAATTTTGGGTCGGGACTCGGCGCGCAACTTGGTGCGGCACGTTTGCTCTACGGAATGGGACGCAGTAATGCGCTGCCGAAATCGTTCTTTGGCGCGGTAGACAGCAAGCATCGTATTCCTCGTAACAATGTGCTGGTGGTTGGTGCAGTCGCGCTGGTCGGCGCGTTTGTGCTGGAAGTCGTCGCAGGTTACAAGACGTATTCGCTGGGCAGCGTCGCGCTAACGTGGGACACCGTCAAGAAAATCCTGAATGGCGGCGAGGCCTACGGGCTGGGCGCGGAGATGCTGAACTTTGGCGCGCTGATCGCCTTCATGGGCGTAAACGTCGCAGCATTCTTGCGGTATTACGTGCGCTCCAAGGAAAAGAAGCTTGGATTTCTGTTGCCACCCGTGCTGGGATTCATCATCTGCCTGGCCTTGTGGGTAAACCTCAGCAAGCCGGCGATTATAGTGGGCACGATCTGGATGGCGCTGGGCATCGCCTTCGGCGTCTGGAAGACGCGTGGCTTTCGCGAACAGCTTTCGTTCGAAATACCTCCTGAGGAGTAGGATTCGCTCCGCTCCCCTTTCCGGATTGCAATTGGCATGGCTCTGGCCCGATGATGGGCACGCAGGGAGCCCTCATGAAGAAGCCTGTGGTTAAACGCCGGCTGGTGACGATGCGAGATGTCGCTGAGGCCACGGGATTTTCGTCGGCAACCGTCTCCATTGTATTGAATAACGCGCCTCTCGCCCGCTACATCGCCACAACTACGCGGCAGCGCATTGAAGAGACCGCCAAGCGGCTTGGATACCGTCCCAACGCGATGGCGCGATTTCTGCGGAGCAAACGCAGCCAAAGCATTGGCGTGATGCTATTCGATGTGACCGATCCATTCTGCACGCCGATATTGCGCGGAATCGAGAATGCGCTCTATCCCATCAGCTACCTGCCGATTTTTACGGATGCGCATAACCAGCGCGATCGTTTCGAACGCTACCTGGAGATGCTGCTGGAGCGGCATGTGGACGGGTTGATCGTCGTCGCCAACTGGCTATTCGTCGACATTCATGTGTTGGCGGATTTGAATAAGCGCGAAGTGCCCGCAGCTACAATCGGATGGGAAATTCCCGGCGATTATGTGAGTTCGGTAATGGTGGATAACGAAGCGGGCGGCAGGCTGGCGCTGGAACATCTTTATCAACTGGGACACCGGCGCGTCGCGGTGATTCGCGGGCCCAAACGCTTGATCGATAGCGGACCACGCTGGCGAGGGATACAGAAGTTTGCGCAATCGGTGCAACTGGATCTGGAGCCCGGCTTGGTGCTGCAACTTCCCGACGTGTTTGACGCGAGTTCTGGATTCGAGAACGGTTACCGGTTGACGGAAGAGCTGCTCAAGAGCAAGAAAAAATTCACGGCGCTGCTGGCATTCGACGACTTAACCGCGCTGGGCGCCATTCGCGCGCTGGCGAAAGCGGGCATCACTGTGCCGGAAGAATGCTCCGTGATCGGCTTCGATGACGTGGCAATTTCTGGCTTGTCGGCTCCCGCGCTGACGACGGTGCGTCAACCGCTGGAGACCATGGGCGGCGCTGCGGTGAACATCGTGATGGAGGCCATCAAGGCATCGCACGAGAACCGCGAGTGGAATGTCGTGTCGCAGAAGCTTCACCCGGAACTGGTGATTCGCGATTCGACGCGAAGCGTTTAACCGTCATGCGTTGCCAAATATCCGCGAAGTCTAGCGAACGGTCGTTGAGGCTACGTTGAAGCCATCGACAGCCAGAACTGGCTTCGCTTCCCCGACATCTTTCTTGCGTACGTGAACCGCGACTTCCCTTTTTTCGCCGGGCAACAATGAAATGTAATTGTCTTCCCAGAACGCCGGCAGGATTTCCGGACCGCCAGATCCCCTAAGCAATCTCAGACGCACGAGAAAAGCGAGGTCTTTGCTGGGATTTTGCAACGAGACGGTGCCACTGGTTCCTTCCGCATTTTCTTGGTGTTTCCAGGAAGCGTCGACGGA
>DASXLU010000291.1:0-3681 GCA_036496065.1 Candidatus Acidiferrum sp. | reverse complement strand
CGAAGGCGCGGTGGTGCTGGCCGAGGAACAAACTGCTGGCCGCGGACGAGCGGGGCGCAGTTGGCATTCGGAGCGAGGTGCCGGGCTGTATGTGACGTTGTTGTTGCGGCCGCGACTGTCGCCCGTACAAGCGCCATTGCTGACGATGCTGGCGGGTCTATCCGCTCATGCTGCGATCGAGGCGCAATCGGGCCTGGATGCAGAGCTAAAATGGCCAAATGACCTGCTGATGAGCGGCAAGAAAGTGGGCGGGATTCTCACCGAGATGCATGCGGAACCGACCCAGGTGCGTTTCGTGATCATAGGGATCGGGATTAACACCAATCAGGAGAAATTTCCGGCAGATATCTCGGCGCATGCCACGTCGCTGCGCAAAGAGTCGGGGCGTACGCACTCACGATTGGAATTGCTAGTGCGGTTGCTGACCGAATTCGAGAGCGACTACAATCGATTTCTGCGTGAAGGACCGAGCTACGTAGTAAAACGGTTTGAGGCGGCATCGCACTTTGCCAGCGGCAAACGCGTGCGCGTTGAGACGGGACACGAAACGTATTTTGGGACAACCGCGGGACTGACTTCGGAAGGCCTGTTGCGGGTCAAGCGGGAAGATGGAGAAACAACTACAGTGATTGCCGGAGACGTGACCGAGGCTCGTTAGATGCTACTGACCATCGATGTAGGAAACACCAACACGGTGCTGGGTGTATTTCGCCGCGAAGAATTGATCGCCAATTGGCGGTTGACGACGGCGAAGGCGCAGACCGTCGATGAATACGGCGTCCTGACGCGAAATTTGTTTTCGCTGGCCGGATTGAAATCAGACGACATTGGCGGGGTGATCATCAGTTCGGTCGTTCCGCCGGTGAATTGGACGCTGGCGGAAATGTCGCGGATTTACTTCGGCAAGAAAGCGCTGTTCGTGGAAATGGGCGTGAAGACGGGAATGGCAGTGTTGGTGGACAATCCGATGGAAGTGGGCGCGGACCGCATTGTCAACGGCGTGGCGGCGTTTCACCAATATGGCGGTCCGTGCATCGTGGTGGACTTTGGCACGGCAATTACCTTCGACGTGATTTCGGCGCGCTGCGAATACCTCGGTGGAGTGATCGCGCCGGGAATCGGGATCGTTTCGGAAGCGTTGTTCACGCGGGCCGCGCGATTGCCACGAGTAGAGATCAAGGATCCGGGAAAAGTGATCGGCACGAACACCGTTACGCACATGCAGGCCGGGCTGTACTACGGCGCCGTGGACATGACAGATGGGATGCTGGCGCGAATCCGCGCTGAATTAAATATGGATGCCGTTGTAGTGGCTACCGGGGGCCAGGCGACTCTCGTGGCGCGAGGTTCGAAATATATTCAGCACATCGATGAGTTTTTGACCCTGCGGGGACTGCGCATCATTTGGGAAAAGAATCAACATCCTGACGGTCATCGTGAGCAACAAGTTTCGCCGCAGCCGAATATCAAGAGGGCCAACGGTTCCAAGAAAGTTACACACTAGAGTCGCAACGGCCATCGCCCAAAAACCCATGGAAACCTGGAACTACTTTAACTATTTCACCGAGATTGAAGAGCATTTCTGGAAGAAGCGCGGAGCACACCTGCTGGTATCTCCCCTCGATTGGGCTGTCATGGAGACTTGGCAAAAAGCCGGAGTATCACTGGAAGCAGCGTTGAAGGGGATTGACCAGGCGTTCGAAAGTTATCAGCGGTCGCGGCGCGGTGCAGGCAAGCCGCTGAAGAGCCTGGCCTATTGCACGGACGCGGTGCTGGATGCCGCGGAAGAATCGAAAGAAGCAGCCGCCGGGGCGCACACCAATGGCAGCGGTGCGAAGCCCGAGCCTTTCCCGCGTGAAGAATTGAAAAAGTATATTGAACGCAATGCGGCTATGCTGAAAAAGACCAGCGAAAAGCAGGCAGCGATACATCCGGAGACTTCCCGGTTCCTTGCGGGGATTGGTGAATCGCTCAGCTCGGTATCGACGTTGCTGGATGCGCCGGGAGCGCTGGACCTCGAAGACCTCGAGCGGCGGTTAACAATACTGGATGAGAAAGTTCATGCAGCCTTGCTCACTCACGCGCGTGAAGAGCTCATGCTGAAGATCCGTCGAGAAGTAGATTCGCAATTGGCGGTGTACCGGCGCAAAATGAAGGCGGAGCAACTGGCGCTGGTGGAAAAGCAATATTTGCAGAAACGGTTGCTCGACGAATATCAATTGCCACGATTGAGCCTCTATTATTTCTCCTAAGCTGCCCGGAATTCGCCGCTGGGCAGCGCTTGCGACAAAGAAAGACAGGGTTGGATAATTATGTCGGATGAGTTACTATTATCGATTGAGAAGCTTTTATACGGGGGAGATGGATTGGCCCACGCCGACGGAAACACCGTTTTCGTTCCCTACGTGCTCCCGGGGGAACAGGTACGCGGGACCGTACGCACCCGCAAGAAAAAACTGATCCACGCCAACCTCGAAGAAGTTACCAAGCCGTCGGCTTCGCGGATAGAGGCGCCGTGCCCTCATTTCCGCGTATGTGGAGGCTGCCACTACCAACACATCGAGATTCACGAGCAGGTGCGTCAGAAGAAGGAAATCCTGCGAGAGACGCTATCGCGATTGGGCGGAGTTTCATGGCAGGGAGAAATCCAGGAGCACACGGCGGAGCCCTACGGCTACCGCAATCGGGCGCAATGGGCCTACCGCGATGCGATGCCGCGCGCGCTGGGCTATTTTCTCCAAGACAGCCCGCGGATTGTGCCTATCGATGTATGTCCCGTGCTGTCGCCGGGCCTGGCAACGGCGTTTGGCCAATTGCAAGAAATGGCTCGCGGCAATTCCCTACCCACTGGCGTTCTGGAAATCGAAGCGTTTGCCGACTCAAGCGACACAAAAATCGCACTGAATGTGGCGTTCGAACGGTTTTCCAAACCTGCGAAAGATCTGGCTGCAGCTTTCAAAGATGCCATGCCGAGTCTTGAAAGCCTGTTGCTCCTGGACCAAAGCAAGGAGCGGTTCGAACTAATCGGGCCCGGCTATCTGGAGCAGCAAGCCGGGGGATTTACCTTTCGGGTAAATCATCTTTCATTCTTTCAGGTGAACCGGTTCTTGATTGAGGATCTGCTCAAAACCGTTCTGAAGGATGCCAAAGGCACGTCGGCGCTGGATCTGTATGCCGGTGTGGGCTTCTTCACGCTACCGCTTGCGAAGACGTTCTCGCAGGTTGTGAGCGTGGACGCAAATCTTTCCGCAACCCGCGATTTGCGAACGAATGCCAACACAGCGGGCGTGCAAGTGGTTTCGGAGAATGAGCATACGGAAACATTTCTGAAGAAATCGACAGAAAAGCCCGACTTCATTGTCCTTGATCCGCCACGAGCAGGCTTGGAAGCGAATGTAGCCGCGCAATTGGCCAATCTTGGCGCGCCAGAAATTGCTTATCTCTCGTGCGATCCATCAACGTTGGCGAGAGACTTGGCGGTGCTGACGGGTTCCGAGCGCAAGCCGGCCACCGAGGTCGAGGCCAAACATCGCTACGAGATCGCGCAAATGGATCTCTTCGATCTTTTCCCGCAAACCTATCACATCGAAACGCTAGTGAGGTTGCGTAGAGTGTCATGAAGCTGCCCGCCGTTGCGATTGCCGCTGCGTTTGCATGCGGCATATTGCTCGGCGGCTGGCA
>DASXLU010000290.1:0-9186 GCA_036496065.1 Candidatus Acidiferrum sp. | reverse complement strand
CGGGTTGGAAAAGCGGACGCGATCATGATGGCCTCTGCTTATATCGGCGAGAAAAATAACGAAAAAGCAATCGAAATGCTCCAGAAAGCTTATGAGCAGCATACGATTTCGACGGCGTTGAAGGTGGATGCGACGTTTGATTCGTTGCGGGGAGATCCGCGATTTCAGGAATTGTTGCGGCGAATGAATCTGGAGGAATGAGGGAGTTCTGGTGGAGAGCTTGCTGAACAAAATCCTCCGAGGAAAAATGCGAAGACGAATAATGGGAATAATGTAGAGGAAAATACTAATGCTTATCACAAGTAACAGATGTCACGAGGAATTTACATAGAACAAACCTACCCGCAACGCTGACAGAGCACTGTGTGCCCTCCCAGTCGCAAAACCAAATAAGAAAAAATTGAGAGGAGCGGGTATGTCCCTAAAAAAAGCCGCAGCCCATGCGCTGCACGGAGCGAGGTTGTGCCTAGCCACAGTGGCGATGGCGCAGTTTAGTTTGCTGGGTCCGTTGACCAGCCCAGTGCAAGCGCAAGAAGAAGGAAAGACTAAGACGCCGATCCAGCACGTAATCATAATTGTTGGAGAGAACCGGTCTTTCGATCATTTGTTTGCGACGTATCAGCCGAAAAAAGGAGAGAAGGTCGACAATCTGCTGTCCAAGCACATCATTAAAGCAGACGGATCACCTGATGTAGGATTTGGCGCCGCAACACAGTATTCGGCCGATGATTTTCATGCGGAGAAGTTTCAGACAAGTCCGCAGAGCAAATCTTTGTACGAAACGTTGCCGCCCCCGCTGGTGGGAGGGCCGATGAAGGCGCCCATTTCTACTGTAAGCGAAGCAATGGCCAGCGAGAACGGACTGGATCCGGCGTATTACGTGTTCTTGACGACCGGCGGAACAAACCAGACATCGGGGACACCGGACCAGCGGATTCAAAATGTATTGGATCTGCCACCGGGACCGTTTCAACTGACATCGGACACATTTCCGTATAACGGGTATGCGGCCAGCCCGGTGCACCGGTTTTACCAGATGTGGCAGCAATTGGATTGCAACGTAGACTACGCCACCGCGTGGAATCCCACGGGATGCAAGTCGGATCTGTTTCCCTGGGTCGAAGTAACGGTGGGAGCGGGCACCAATGGAAAGCCACAGGCGTCGACATTCACCGATCTTTCGACGGGAGAAGGCTCGACGTCCATGGGCTTCTACAACATGGCGCAAGGCGATGCGGCGTACACGAAGTTCCTGGCGGATAACTACGCGCTCAGCGACAACTACCATCAGCCAGCCAAAGGCGGGACAGGATTGGACAGCTTGTATCTGGGCTTTGCGGATGCGATCTGGTTTAGTGATGCGAATTTTAATCCAGCGACTCCGCCGCACAAAGTTAAAGTCTGGGCGGACCAGCCAAAAGACGCGGGCGTGGTCGATGAGATCGAAAATCCTGATCCACAACCCGGCACAAACAACTGGTACACGGAAGACGGCTACGGAGCAGGCGGCTTCGGCAAGCCAGTGTCTGGCGGCGGATCGTACAGCAACTGCTCGGATTCCGATGCGCCGGGAGTTGCCGCAGTGCTGACGTACTTGAGCAGCCTGCCGTACCAGGTGGATCCGAAATGTGATCCGGGCCACTACTATCTTTTGAACAACTACAATCCCGGGTACTTTGGCGACGGGTCGAATGCGTATCTCGACCACAATGTGAACAACACGCCGTTCACGATCCCGCCGGTGAATCAGCGGAGCATCGCCGACGTGATGTTGGAACAGGGTGTTTCCTGGAAGTATTACGCAGACCAGTGGAACGCGTATCTTGGCGACAAATACCAGCTCAACTTCGGGACGGTGGGCAAGGCGAGCGATCAGTACTGCAACATTTGCAACCCGTTCCAGTATCAACAGCAGGTTATGGGCGATCCGAACGTGCGTACAGCACATTTGAAGGACACGACCGACCTGTACAACGACATCAAGGCCGGCACACTGCCCGCGGTTTCCTACGTGAAGCCCAGCGGATGGGTGGATGGTCATCCAGCTTCCTCGAAGTGGAACCTGTTCGAAGGGTTCGTGAAGAAGATCGTGGATGAAGTGCAATCCAACAAAGAACTGTGGGCGACCACGGCGATCTTTGTAACGGTGGACGAAGGTGGAGGCTACTACGACTCCGGGTATGTGCAAGCACTGGACTTTTTCGGAGACGGCACGCGCATCCCGCTGATCGTGGTTTCACCGTTTACGAAACCGGGGCATATTTCGCACAGCTATACCGACCACGTGTCCATCATCAAGTTCGTGGAATACAACTGGAGTCTGCCAACGATCACCAAGCGCAGCCGAGACAACCTGCCCAATCCAAAAAGTGTGGCAGGCAATCCGTATGTGCCGAAGAACAGTCCGGCTATTGGAGATTTAACGGATATGTTTAATTTCGGCAATAAGTAACAAAAATAGGTAGATACAAACGAGCCTCCGGTGCGCTCTACGGCGTGCCGGAGGTTTTGTGTTTTCGGAAGCGGTGCTGTCCGAGTTTGGACGTAGTTATTTTTACGTGTACTTGACAATAGGGTTACTAAGCTCGTAGGCTCGAAAGAATGGAGTTAGAAGCTTCCCTCTCATGGCTGGCCATGACGATGACGCCGGGCATCGCGGCGCGTTTGTCTGCCCGCTTGCTGAAAGAATTCGGCTCGCCGGAGGCCGTGTTCAAAGCGAGCCTGCGCGGGCTGGAGGCGTGCGACCTGCCGGCACCGGCGGCGCAAGCCATTTTCAAGAAGCAAAGTTTTTGGCGCGCGGAAAAAGAGGTAGCGGCGATCCGGCGCATTGGCTGCAAGCTGGTGAACTGGAAGGAACCCGAGTATCCGCAGGCGCTGCTGCAAATTTATGACCCGCCAGTGATGTTGTATGTCCATGGCGATAGCAGCATCCTGAATTCTCCCAGCCTTAGCATCGTGGGAACGAGGCGGCCGACAATTTACGGCACGCAGATGGCGGAACGCATGGGCCGGGACCTGGCCACGCGCGGACTGACCGTAGTGAGCGGGCTGGCTCGAGGCATCGATGCGATCGCGCACGGTGGCGCGACGGCGGTCGGCGGGAAGGCGATCGGCGTAATCGGGACCGGAATCGATGTGTGGTACCCGAAGGAAAACAAGAAACTCTACGAGAAGGTACTGGAGCGCGGAGCGATTATCAGTGAGCTGCCGACAGGTTCGCATCCGGCGCCCGAAAATTTCCCGGTGCGCAACCGAATTATTGCGGGAATGCCGCTGGGAGTAGTGATTGTAGAGGGCAAGCAATATAGCGGGTCGCTGATAACGGCGCGGCTGGCGATGGAATTTGGGCGAGAAGTTTTTGGAGTGCCGGGCAACGTGACGCAGGAAGTGAGCTTCGCGCCGAATCAGTTGATCAAGCAAGGAGCGAAGCTGGTGACGAGCGCAGAAGATGTGATCGAGGAGCTGCCGACCCCGGTGCGAGCAGCTTTGGTGCAGGCGGAGCGAGTGGAATCCGCGCAAATGAATTTGCTGCTGGAAGACGGGCTAAATCCAACAGCCAAAAAGATTTACGCGCTATTGAGCGCGGAAGAGACGCGACACATTGATGAGATTGTGGAAACGACTGGCTTGAACTCCAGCGAAGTTCTGGCTACGCTCTTTGACCTGGAGATGAAGGGGATCGTCCGGCAATTACCCGGAAAGCAGTTCACTAAAGTATTGTTGTAAAGAATAGAGTTAGCAAAGCGGGCGCAAACAAAATGCACCCTAACGCGTAGCCAGAGCATCTGCAGACAGACAGAGGGCCGGCGCGAGGCCGGACAATATATAAGGTAGCGAGAAGGACACCACCCCGCCCGACGGATTCTTCCCAAGGAAGGATTCGGGTTACAAAGGACAACATGGCACGTTCATTAGTAATCGTCGAATCGCCAGCGAAGGCGAAGACGATCAACAAATATCTGGGGAAGAATTACACCGTGAAGGCTTCGGTGGGGCACGTGATGGATCTGCCCACGAAGACGATCGGCATTCGTTTGCCCCAGGAAGAAGAAAAGCCCAAGAAGAAAAAGGGCAAGAAGGGCGCGAAGGCAGGGGCGCCAAAACCTCTGCGCAAGGAAGTGAGGCTGGACGACCCGAAGATCTTCGAGCCGACGCTGCAGGTGATACCGGGAAAAGGCAAAGTCATAAATGATTTGCGGAAGTCGGCGAGTACCGCGGATGCGGTGTACCTGGCGGGCGACCCGGACCGCGAAGGAGAGGCGATCTCCGCGCACTTGGCGATGGTGCTGTCGAAGCCGGCCAAATTTCTGATTCCAGAGGACGATGAACCCAGGGCCAAGAAAAACGGTGATGCCGCGAAGGCCGAAAAGGAAGCCGAAGCCAACGGAAAACCGGCGGCCAAGGGTAAAGCGGCTAAGAAGGAAAAGCCCAAAGACCATATCGATATCGAGCCAATCGATCCGAAGAAGATCTTTCGCGTGACGTTCAACGAAATTACACCGAAGGCGATTCGCGCGGCGTTTGAGAAGCCGCGGCAGGTGGATGAAGACCTGGTGGCTGCGCAGCAAGCGCGACGCGTGCTGGATCGCATTGTGGGGTACAAGATTTCGCCGTTGCTGTGGGATAAAGTGCGGCGCGGATTGAGCGCGGGGCGCGTGCAGACGGTGGCATTGCGGCTGATCGTGGAACGCGAGCAAGAGATTCGCGCGTTCGTGCCGCAGGAATACTGGACCATTCACGCCATGCTGGATGCGGGTGAGCCACCGGTCTTTGAGGCGCGGCTGACGAAGAAAAAGGGCGAAGATATCGAGGTCAGCAATAAAGAAACGGCCGACGCGATTGTTGAGGCGGTGAGCAAGGTCAAATGGCAAGTGGCCAGCGTGGCGCTGAAGGAAAAACGCCGGAATGCGCCGCCACCGTTTACAACTTCGAAATTGCAGCAGGCGGCGTACAACCGGCTGAGATATACGGCGAAGCGTACGATGGCCTTGGCGCAGCGGTTGTATGAAGGTGTGGAGCTCGGAGAAGAAGGCTCGGTAGCGCTGATTACGTATATGCGCACGGACTCAGTGCAAGTTTCCGACGACGCGCTGGCGCAAGTGCGCGAATTTATTCCGCAGCAATTCGGTTCGAATTATCTGCCGGAAAAGCCGAACTTCTATAAATCGAAGAAGGATGCGCAAGGCGCGCACGAAGCGGTGCGGCCGACGGATGTGGCGCGCACACCGGAAGATGTGCGGAAGTATCTGGAAGACGACGTTTTCAAGCTGTATCAATTGATCTGGCAAAGGTTTGTAGCGTCGCAGATGCTGCCGGCGGTTTACGACCAGACAACGATTGACATTGAGGCGAGCGATTACACGTTCCGGACCAACGGATCGATCTTGAAGTTCGACGGATATTTGAAGGTGTATCAAATCCCGGTGGCTCCGACGGACCGCGAAGACGACGAGAAGGATGACGACGGCGAAGGGAAAGCACTGCCGCGGGTGACCGAAGGACAAGTGCTCGAGCTGGAATCGATCCGGCCGGATCAACATTTCACCGAACCGCCGCCACGCTACACGGAAGCCACGCTGGTGAAGGTGCTGGAAGAAGATGGAATCGGTCGGCCTTCGACATACGCGGCAATTATTTCGACGATTGTGGAACGCGAATACGTGAAGAAGGATCAGGGGCGATTTACGCCGACAATGTTGGGCGAACGTGTGTGCGTCCTGCTGATCAAGAGCTTCGAAGACGTGTTCGATGTGAAGTTCACGGCGCGACTGGAAGAGGAACTGGACGAAATCGAAGAAGGCAAGCTGCCGTGGCGCGAGTCCGTGCGCGAATTCTGGGAGAAGTTCATCGTCGATCTGGATAAGGCCGGCGATGAAATGGTCTCGTACAAAGCGGGAATTCCTACCGGCAAGAAATGTGAAAAGTGCGGCGAAGGCGAATTATTGGAGCGCATCAGCCGGCACGGATTTTTTCTGGGATGTTCGCGCTATCCGGATTGTGATTTTATTCAGGATATGTCCGAAGAGTTGCCGGAAGACAGCGAGAACAAGGTTGAGTACTGCGAGAACTGCGGCAAAGAAATGGCCATTAAGCGTGGGCGATTCGGGACATTTCTTGCGTGCACGGGCTATCCGGACTGCAAGACGACACGGCGAATGGTGCAAGGCACGAGAATTGCGTTGCAACCTGACGAGCCACTGGATGAGAAGTGTCCGCTGGACGGGAACGGCCTAGTGAAGAAGCACGGGCGGTTCGGCACGTTCATTGGTTGCACGGGATATCCGAAGTGCAAGTACACGCGGCCGATTACGATGGGCATCAAGTGCCCGAAGTGCAGTGAAGGGGAATTCGTGAAACGCGGAAGTATGGGCAAAGGCGGGCGCGGGAGATTGCGCGTATTTTATGGGTGCTCGCGTTATCCGGATTGCGATTTCACGACGCCGTTTATGCCGATCCTGGAACCGTGTCCGAAGTGTGGCGCGCCGTTCATCGTGGAGAAAAAGACCAAGATCGGAACCGTGCACGCGTGCCTGAAGGAAGGCTGCGATTGGGAAAAGCTGGCGCCGGAAGAAAAGCCGGCCACGCAACCGGAAGAGACTCCCGTAGCGGTAAAGGCGTGAAGTCCGTGCTGCGGATGCCAGGGGCTTGAGCGATTCTTCGGTCTAATCGATTGCAAAACTTGACAGTTTATCTGGCCGCCGCGACGGGCAAGTGCGCCTATAATCGGCAAGGGGAAGCGAATGAAACGGGCCAGTAACAGTTTCCTGGAATATTTGCGATCCGTCCGGAATGCCTCTCCGCATACGGTGACAAATTACGGGAAAGACCTCTCGCAATTTCTGGCATACTTGACGCCACCCGGCACGCAAACCCCTGACCTTGCGAAAATCACACACCAGATGATCCGGGAGTTCGTTGGGCACCTGCACGAACAGCACCTACAAAAGAGTTCGATCGCGAGAAAATTGGCGGCGCTGCGGTCGTTCTTTAAATATTGCGTGCGGGAAGGATTGTTGAAAGAGAATCCGGCGCGGCTGGTGCCAACACCGAAACTGCCAAAGCGGATTCCGTCGGTGTTGTCGGCCGAAGAGATGAGCGGGTTTCTGGATCAACTGGCCGGGGACACAAAGATTGCTGCGGGACCGGGGATGCAAAGAAGTTTCGGAGAGCCGGCGCCTGCGGCGGAACCTCAGAAGATCGCTGAACTCGAAGATTGCCTGATGGTGCCGCGAGACCGGGCGATCCTGGAATTGTTGTATGCTGCCGGACTGCGCGTGAGCGAGTTGACCGGCTTGAACGAAGTCGACATGGATGAGAACGATCAGATCCTGCGCGTACGCGGTAAGGGAAACAAGGAACGTATCGTGCCGTACGGGAAGCAGGCCGCAGCCGCGTTGAAAGCGTATTGGCCCTTGCGCGATAAACTGCTGCTGGAAAACGACGGAGGAAAAAAGAAAACGCATCCGGAAGCGGTATTCCTGAACTACCTGGGGCGCCGGCTGTCACAGCGCAGCGTGGGACGAATCGTGAAAAAATATGCACGGCTGGTGAATGTGAATTGGGATTTGCATCCGCATTCGCTACGGCATGCGTTTGCCACGCATCTGCTGGCGGACGGGGCGGACTTGCGAGCGATTCAGGAATTGCTAGGACACCAGTCGTTGACCACAACGCAGAAGTACACGCACGCATCGATCCGGCAGTTGATGGAGATTTACGACAAATCGCATCCGCACGCGTAGGAATCGGATTGCAATATTTCTCAGGCAGCTAAATAGCAAGCTGCAGACATCTAAAGCCCCAATCGCACGACACTGAAAGCTGTGGAGAAGGTGAAGCTTGGCGAGCAAGTTTGGAACGAAATGCATTTCGATGGGGGTGTTGCTGGCGCTTTCCCTTGCGGTGTGCGCAGGAGTACGCGCACAAGACAACTACGAGATTCAGGTATACGGCGCGGACACCGTGGAACCCAAACACACCATGGTGGAATTACACAGCAACTTCACATTCGAAGGTTCGAAAACACCGGACGACGGAACGTATCCCACCAATCATCAGTTGCACGAGACCGTGGAGATTACCCACGGATTTAACGACTGGTTCGAAGTGGGATTCTATATTTTCACCGCCGCGCAAAACGGAAAGGGGTGGGACTGGGTAGGCGACCATATCCGCCCACGGGTAAGAATCCCGGAAAAATGGAAATGGCCTGTGGGGGTGAGTGTTTCGCAGGAGATCGGCTATCAACGTCGAGTGTATTCGGTAGACACCTGGACATACGAACTGCGGCCGATCATCGATAAGCAGTACAAGAAGTGGTATTTCAGCTTCAATCCGACCTTCGACAAATCTCTGCACGGCTTGACGGCCAGTCAAGGTTTCGTGTTTTCGCCTAACGTAAAAATCAGTTACGACTTCACAAAGAAGATAACCGGCGGGGTCGAATATTACGGATCGGTCGGGCCGGTAACGGGATTTGATCCGGTATCGCAACAACAGCAGCAGATTTTTCCGGCGATCGATTTAAACTTATCGAAGAAATGGGAAGTGAATTTTGGCGTGGGAGTTGGCGTGACTCGCGCGACTGATCATCTGATCGCAAAAACAATTTTGGGCTACCGATTTGATTTTTGAGCTGGAGCCGAATCGGTCACGGCGATGCGCGAAGAAATCGCGAGACGAACGCCGGTCCGGCAACGTCTAAGGACTCACATTCATGAGAAATGCAATTCTTAAGCTGTCCGCCGTGTGTGGACTGCTGGGCGCGTTGGCGTGCGGCCTGGCGGCGCAGAGCGCAACTGCTGCGGATGAGCGCTGGACGTCGCTTGTAGACGGGTATCTGGACAAGGTGTATGTCAACTGCAGGATGCGTTGCTGCGCAATGCCCGCTTTGTGGTGGGAATCCAACTGCACACGGGAAAAATGAGCTTGGAGCAGGCGCGGGAATTTTTCGTAAAGGAAGGCTATCAGTCGGCGAAGATCGCCGAGATCGAGACCAAGCGAGGCACGGCGGACCCGACGTATCTCTATTACACGTTGGGGAACCTGCAGATTTTGAAGCTGCGCGAAGATTATCGGAAGAAGATGGGCGCGGACTTCACGCTGCAGAAATTTCACGACACATTCATGGGGCAGGGCTTTCCGCCAATTACGGTGGTGCGGAAGACGATGATGGGTGACGACTCG
>DASXLU010000289.1:0-15100 GCA_036496065.1 Candidatus Acidiferrum sp. | reverse complement strand
TCATGCAAGGCGAATGGCAAAAAATGGACATCGCGAAATATCAGGCAGCGAACCTGCCGCAGACCAAGCCCGCCGCGAAATAAGCAGCGAAACAGGATAGCGTCGACTGATGACCCACCAGGAGCATGTTTCGGAAAGTCCCGCGACGACATTGCTCCGCCAGCGCAACGTCAAATTCGGCGAACATACCTACGATTACGTCGAACATGGTGGCACGGCCGAATCTTCGCGCCGGCTTGGAGTGGACGAACACGCGATAGTCAAAACGCTGGTGATGCAGGATCAGGATGCGAAGCCGCTGGTGATCCTGATGCATGGTGACCGCCAAGTGAGTTTGAAAAGCCTGGCGAGGCAGATTGGCGCGAAGCGAGTGGAGCCCTGCAGGCCTGAAGTGGCGCAGCGACACAGCGGCTATCAAGTCGGCGGAACTTCACCTTTCGGGCTGCGCAAGGCCATGCCAATTTATGTAGAGCGCAGCGTACTAGCATTGCCCGCGATTTACATTAATGGCGGGCGCCGCGGCTATCTGGTGAGCATCGCGCCCAACGTGCTGACGGAACTGCTGAGCGCCGAACCGGTGGATTGCGCGTCTATGGAGTAGAGGTGCTCACAAAATGCCGCGAGCCGCCTCTTCTGATAGACTTTCACACTGCTAATGACTCAGTACAATTCTGAATTGCTTCACCAAAATAGGAGTGCGCTATGAACCTTCGCCGTATAGGTGTGCTTGTGTGCGTTTGCTGCGTGATGTGTCTCGCGCTCGGACTAATTTTCTCGGCGGGTTTCACGGCCAAGGCTGCGGGCGATACGAGTTCCTGGGGATACTCGCTGAACAATCTGGATAAGACCTGCAAGCCGTGCGACGACTTCTACCAATTCGCGATGGGCGGGTGGATGAAGAGCAATCCGATTCCTCCGGAATATCCGACTTGGGGCACGTTCACAGAGTTGCGTGACAAAAATCTGACGGCGATGCGCACCATCCTGGACAGTTCGGCGAAGAGCAACGCGGCCGCAGGTTCGAACGAGCAAAAGATCGGCGACTTTTATGCAAGCTGTATGGACACTGCGGCGATTGACGCGGCGAAACTGAAGCCGCTGGAGCCGGAGCTGGCCAAAATCGACGCGATACAAAGCGCCACTGATTTGCAAATGGCCATCGCGAACGAGCACCGCGTGGATATCAACTCGGGCTTCGAATTTGGCTCCACGCCGGATTTCAAAGACAGCACCAAGATGATCGCGGAAGCGGATCAAGGCGGACTGGGAATGCCGGATCGCGATTATTACGTCCGCGACGACGAGCGTTCGAAAACGCTGCGCGACGACTATGTGAAGCATGTCACCAAAATGTTCGAACTTGCCGGCGACGCTCCGGAAAAAGCAGCCGCGAACGCAAAAATCGTGATGACGCTGGAGACCGCGCTGGCCAAGGCTTCGCGAACGAATGTGGAACTTCGCGATCCGGAAAAGAACTACAACAAACTGACTTTGGCGCAGATGGCTACACTGACGCCAGACTGGTCGTGGGAGGGATACTTCAAGAACGTGGGAGCGCCGCCCGTATCGGAGGCTAACGTTGGCCAGCCAGAATTTTTCAAAGAGCTGAATCACCAGTTGACGGCAACATCGATTCCAGACTGGAAGGTCTATCTGAAGTGGCACCTGCTGCATTCGGCTGCGCCGGCACTTTCTGAAGATTTCGTGATGGAGAATTTCAATTTTTACGGCAAGACGCTGGCAGGCACCAAGGAAATCACCCCACGTTGGAAGCGTTGTGTGCAGCAGACGGACCGGTTGCTGGGCGAGGCGCTGGGAGAGGTCTACGTGAAGACGTATTTCACGCCGGAAGCGAAGGCGCACGCGAAGGAAATGGTGAACAATCTGATCGCCGCGCTGCGTTCCGACATTCCAACGCTAACCTGGATGGGCCCCGAAACGAAAAAGCAGGCGTTGGTGAAGATGGAAGCGTTCACCGTGAAGATCGGATATCCCGACAAGTGGCGCGATTACTCGGCATACACGGTGAATCGTTCTTCGTATCTGGCAAACGTGCAGCGCGGCGCGGCCTTTGCGCAGGCGCGAGAGCTCAACAAAATCGGGAAGCCGGTGGACCGCGGGGAGTGGGGCATGACGCCGCCGACGGTCAACGCCTACTACAAGCCAACGTTCAACGAGATCGTGTTCCCGGCGGGAATCTTGCAGCCGCCGTTCTACGATCCCAAAGCAGACGATGCGGTGAACTACGGTGGAATGGGTGCGGTAATTGGGCACGAAATCAGCCACGGCTTTGACGACCAGGGTTCGAAATTCGACGGCCAAGGCAATCTCCGGGAATGGTGGACAGCGGACGACCGCAAGAATTTCGATGAGCATGCCGACTGCGTCTCGAAACAGTTCGATGGCTACGAAGTGGAGCCGGGACTTCACCAGAACGGCAAGTTGGTGCTGGGCGAAAGCATCGGCGACCTTGGCGGCGTGACGATTGCTTATGCGGCGTACGAAAAATCCATCGAAGGCAAGCGCCCGAAAGACATCGATGGATTTACGCCGGAGCAGCGCTTCTTCCTAGGCTGGGCGCAAGTCTGGGGCTCGAACATGCGGCCAGAATTTGCGCGACTGCAAACCAACACGAATCCCCATCCGCTGCCACACTTCCGCGGCAACGGTCCGCTTTCGAACATGCCGGAGTTTGCCAAGGCGTTTGACTGCAAGAAGGGCGACACGATGGTTCGCGCACAAGCCTGCAAAATCTGGTAAGCCGCGATTGAGTTGTTTGGCGTGAAAGAGAAAGGGCTGGGAGCAACGAAGCTTCCAGCCCTTAATTTTTCAGGTGACTGTTGACTTTGAGAATGCGGCGCGCGTTCTGGCGCGGCTACTTTTTCATCGGCACGTCGTAACGCAGGTAGTCGTCCGTCTTATTCAGCCAATCTTCGCGAGGTGGCGTGAAGACGTCGAGGTCGATGGTATCTTCGAGTGCCCATGCTTCGTGCGGCATGTGCGCAGGAATGCAAAGAACTTCGCCGGCATGGACCACAACTTCCTTGCCATCGATGGCAAACTTCAACGCCCCTTCCATAATGTACGTGACCTGCTCGTTGTGGTGATGATGCAGGGGCACGTGGGCGCCCTTCTTCAACAGAACCCGCGCCAGCATGATCTTTTCGCCGTACAGCATTTCACGATCAATGCTGTCGTTGAGGTGTTCGCGTTCGACTTTATTCCATGGAATAAATTTAAATTCGGATTTCGTGGTCATTTCTTTAAGTCTCCATACAGACGGGCTGCATTGTCGTGTAAATAATTTCGAGCCAATTCCATCGCTTTCGTTTCGGTGATCGCGCCTTCGTCGACGAGTTCCGCGAGGGCTGCAGCCAAACCTTCCCGCGTGGTGCGCGCGGCCAGCCAGAAACTTTCCTCAGCGCCCAGGGCTTCATTGAACGGAAATGCATCGGAGCCATACATCATTTTGTCAGGATAAAGAGTCAACAGTTGCTTCACGACCTCTTTGAACTGTGAGGGATAAAGCATTTCGGTTTGAAACGAAGTGTCGAGATAGACGTTTTTAACGGCGGTCATCAAGGCGGCCTCGCGTTCGTAAGGCCAGCCACCGTGGATAAGCACAAAGATCACGTTTTTGTAGCGCGCATCGCGCACTACGTTTTCGAGATTCAAGACGTTGCCGTTGTGCAGGCTGAAATAATCGCCGATGCCAACGGCGGAATGGAAGTGCATCGGGAGGTGCAGCCTGCCGGATTGCTCCACGATGTAGCGGAAAATATAGTCCTGAAAAACGCGGTATTCATCGGCAGAGGGGACGCCGCCCGCGTGATATTTGGTGTAGATGGATTCGGCTTGGGCGCGAGGCGGATCGGAAAAATAAAGCGAACGGAAATAGGCCGCTTCAAATTTGATGGCCACGCCGCCGTGCTTCTGGTTGTCTTCCATGGTGCGGCGGACGAGATTTTCATATCCGGCGAGATCGGCAGGCAAACCTTCCACACCTTCCTGTTTTTTCCAGCGCGCCAACATTTTTTCCTGCAGCGGGACGTAAACACCCATGTCGGGTGTACTGGCGGTCTGGTCCTTATTGTCGAAAGGAAAGAAAAAGGAATCGCCAAAGAAAACCCAATGAAATCGCTTGGGGTCCAGGTATGGAGCCATCCAGGCGCGATTGGCCAGGCAGATGTCCACGTTGAGTTTGTCCAGAATGCTGTCGAAGTAGGCGGTGCCACTCTGCGTTTCAGCCGCTTTCTTTTTGTCGGCAAGCCACTTGGAATGTTCGGGCTTGAAATCATCGTAGGGATAACCAAAGAGAGCTTTGGCGCCGGCTACAAATTCGGGATTGTCGTCGCGCAGGCGAAGGGTAGCGCTTTCATCGGGCGGGGAAGCCATCGCGTCGACGTCGTTATCGTCGGCGAAGCCGGGATGCGCGTGGTTGTCGTACAAGGGGATGGCATCAATTTGCTTAAGGAAGCGTTCGTAGGTCTTGCGGACGTCGCCCGATGGGTAAGGCTTCGCTTGCGCTGTAGCATGGTGGGCTGTGACTGCAAGAAAAAGAAGCGCTAGCGACGAGTGCAACAAACGTTTCATTTACGATGGCTCCCCAAAGCTTAAGTTAGACGCGTGACTTTTCGATGCGTTTGCAAGCGCGCGGAATCAGCGCGACACGGTTGCATGCCAGCGAATCGAAAGGCGTTGCACGCGCTCGAGCGCTTCTTCCAGCAGGTGCGCCGCGCTTACCAGCGAAAATCGCAAATAGTTCTTGCCCTCGGCGCCAAACGCAGCTCCGGCAATCCCCGCCACGCCGGCCTCCTCAAGCAGAAGCCGCTGGACTTCTTCGGCAGGCATGCCACTGTCTTCGACATTGACCCAGGCATAAAAGGCGCCGTCGGGCGTTTGGCAACGGAAGCCTGGAATTTTGTTGAGCCGCTCGACGAAGATGTCGCGGCGCTTTCGATATTCCTCGACCATTGCCGGCACAGCGTTGGTGGAGTCTTGCAATGCTTCGATGGCCGCAACCTGCGTGAATTCGGCCGTGCAGGTGAATGTGTTGAGCACCAGCATGTCGATGGCGTCGATTACAGACTTTTGCGCCACGGCGTAACCCAAGCGCCAGCCAGTCATCGCAAACGACTTTGAGAAGCCGTCGATGATCACCGTGCGCTCGGCCATTCCGGGAAGCGCCCAGATGGATTTATATTCGCCTTTAAAGAGAATGCGCGCGTAAATTTCGTCGGAAATAATCCACAGGTCATGCTTGCGTGCGAGATCAGCGATTTGCTGCAAGATGGATTCGGTAAACACCGTTCCGGTCGGATTATTCGGCGAATTCAGGATGAGCACGCGCGTCTTGGGAGTAATCTTCGCGGCGATTTCGGCGATATCGGGCTGAAACTGATTTTTCTCCAGCAGTCGATAGGCAACGGCGCGCGCGCCGAGCCCGCGAGTGAACGACGGATAAATCGGGAAACTTGGATCGGGATAGAGAACCTCATCGCCCGGCTCGATGAGCGCCATCATCGTGAGCGAAAGCGCCATCTTGCAGCCGGGAGCCACCAGCACTTGCTCGGCATCAATATCGAGTCGCCGCGTGCGCTTCAAGTAGTCAGCAATTGCCGTGCGCAGCGCAGGGATGCCGCGCGTGGCCACATAACGATCGCGGCCATTGGCCACAGCGGCGCGAACCGCATCAACCACCGGAGCAGCCGGATGAAAGTCAGGCTCGCCCAATTCGAGGTGAATTATGGACCGGCCCTGTTTTTCCAATTCTTTGGCGCGAGAATAAACCGCGAGGGCGCCCTCGCCCGTCAGTTGGGAAACACGCGTTGCAATCTTTGGCATAGCCGAAAAATGATATCACTCTTCGCGCAGGAAATTGTGCGGACGTTTCGCCGGAAAAAGAAAAGGAGCGCAGCAACAAGCCGCGCTCCCGGTTGACGCCAAATTGGTTGGTTTTAGAAGGCATAACGCAGGGAAAACTGAATCAGCCGCGGCACGCCTTTGGTGCTGGTAATCACGCCGAAATTGCCCGGGCTTTCCACGTCGGTAGAAACGGGATTGGCAAAGTTAGTGTGGTTCCAGATGTTGAAGAAGTCCGTGGTGAATTTCAGGGACTGCCGCTCAGTCAAATGAAAATTCTTGATGAGCGAGAAGTCCCAGTTCTGCTGATGTGGGCCGCGATAAATGTTCCGGCCCAAGTTGCCGAAGCCGGTTACGCAGTAATTGGTGTCGCCATTGAAGTTGTCGCAGGTGGCCTGGTTGGCAGCCAGAATCGGTGCAGTCGTGAAGTTATTGATGTTGACGTAGCCGTTCAGGCGCTGATGGATGCCACCGCTGGTGTACCCGCCGGAGACCGACGCGCCAGGAGCAAGTTCCGCGCCGAGCAGCGGGGTGCTGCCCGCACCGAGAAACGCTGTGCCCGCGCCCGAATCGAAAATGGAAAAGGGAGTGCCCGACTGGAAGGTGGTCACGCCGCTGACTTGCCATCCGCCCACCACGGCCCTCTTGAGCCGGCTCTCGCTGTTGCGACCGAACGGCAGATCGTACACATAGCTGATAACCAGCCGGTGCGGGCGATCGAAGTCAGACAGGCCGCGAGAGGCGTTGATGTTGCTCTGGTCGTTGTATGCGGTGTTGAAGGCAGTGTTGCCGGTAGAAGTAGCATCGGTGGATTTCGAGAAGGTGTAAGCCGTCTGGATATAGCCATCCCTCCAGCGCCGCGACAGTGTGGCTTGGAACGAATGGTAGTGAGAATAGGCATCGTTCGCGAAAATCTGATAGCCGGCATAGCCGTTCAAGCCCGGCGTCGGAGTGCGAGCGATCGCGTTGGAAGCAGTGTTCGCCATGATCTGATATTTCACTCCGTTCACGTCGGTGACGGAAACCGGATTTGTCGCGCTGGCGTCCAGCGACTGAATACCGTCGCGCGTTTCGCGCAAATGGACGGCATGCGTGCCGACATAGCCGAGCTCGAGTACCCACTGTTTGCCGAGGTCGCGCTGAACGGTCAAGTTCCACTGCTGCGTGTTGGGAACTTTGAAGTTGCGCGGCACTTCGAGCGCAAAGTCGTTGACCGAGGGAAGGCTGCCCGTGCAACCGGCCTGATTGGCATACACCGGCGTTTGCGTCGGGTCGGCCGTCGGAGTAGCGGTGCCGTTGGTTACGAATCCCTGCAACACCGATAGGCACGGCAGAAACGCGCCACTCAACACGCCCGCGGGAGGCAGCGCATTGGGGTTGGAGCCCTGACCCGTGACGGGATCGCAATATGGACTGAAGGGCTTCGGATTCGAAGCGGCGCACGGCGCAAAAAAGTTTGTGAGGCCGCCGGGCGCGCTGCCAGCAAACACGATGGGTAGAAATGGCGTCTGGAATGAAAGCTGGTCTACGGCGCCCACATCTTCGCGCACGTAGTAAATGCCGTAGCCGGCGCGGATGGTGGTGTTGTGGTGGCCAAACAGGTCATAGGCCAGGCCGATGCGTGGGCCGATTCCGGTGGAATATTGATTGTTGAACGTAGAAGCCTTCGCGTCTCCAGTAAAGCCAGAAACGCCCAAATTATTGACGCAACCGGGATACACGAAAGGATTTTGGCCCGCGAGCGTGAGGCTGGATTGGACGTTGCCGATATGGCAAGCACCGTCATTCCACGCGCCCATAAGTTCGGTGCGCACACCGAGATTGAGGGTCAGATTCTTCGTGACCTTCCAGTCGTCCTGAAAGAAAACCGCGAAGTCATTCTGTTTGTACTTGTGGTTGTATACGCCGCCTCCACCAAAACTGAATTGTGGTGCGCCCACCAGGAAATTCTGGAAATCCGTGGTGGCAGCACCCAAGGGAGATGAGGAGGAAGTAGTATTGGTAAAGAAAATCTGCCCATTGAAGGTCTGCGGAAAGAGCTTGTCGAGGTTGACGAAATCCATTTCTCCCCCGAAGCGAAAAACGTGGGAACCGTGAACCCAAGACACTGTGTCGACCGCGGTGAAATTGTTCTGCTTGTTGGAAGTATCTGCTTGCGGCGTGGGGCCAATCTGGAAGCCTGAGCTGCCGAAGGTGAATTTGTAGATGCTGCTGGTGAGGTTGCTCATCGGCCGGTTGATGCCCAAATCAGCGAAGGTAACCGGGGGATTGTTGATCGCAGCATTGTTGATGTGCACGATGCCGAAGCGCGCTTCGTTGACGATTGCGGAAGAGAACAGGTGCGTTTCGGTCAGACCAAAGAAGCGATCCCGCACCGGCAGCGTGTAGGGAAAGTTCAAGTCAGATGCCGCAATGCTGCCGCCGAGCGAAGCCTGCAATCCGCCGGCGCCAAAAGGTTCGAAGGTGCTGGAATTGGAATAGAAAAATCTGGCGGAGATTTTGTCGTTGCCGCCGTGGAATTCCTTATCCCAGTTGGTGGTGAACTGGTCGTCCGTAAATTTGCCTGGCGTGCTATAAGAGAAAATTCCTTCGCCATTGCTGGTGTTGGCGACGCTGGGAATCAGATAGCCGTTGGTGCCGCCGCCAAATTGATTGCTCTTGAATTGCAGCAGTGCCACGGCAACGGGGTCGAGAGTCACTCCAGCGGGCAAGCCCTGCGGGAAAAAGGCCTGCGTAAGCGAAGCCACGGAACGGTCAGCAGGAATTGCCGGAAGGAACGTGCTGATGAAGGTGCCCGGAGAAAGTCCGCTGCGCTGGCGAGTGCCCTGATAATTGACAAAGAAGAAGCCGAGCTTATCGGAGCCGACAGGCCCACCCAGGCTTCCGCCAAAAATATTCTGCTTGAGCACCGGACGGCTCTGGCCCTGCGAGTTCAGGAAATAATCGTTGGCGTTGAGCACGTTGTTGCGGAAAAATTCGTACGCGTCGCCGTGAAACTGGCGGGTGCCCGTCTTCAGAATGGCGTTGATGTTGCCGCCGCCGTTGCGGCCCTGTGTGGCGTCATAAAGCGAAGTTTGTACGCGGAATTCCTGGATGACATCAGGGTTGGGCAGCGGCGTGTTGGTCAGTTCCGCGACGTTGTAGTCGGTGGCGCTGATGCCTTCGATCAGATAATTGTTGTTGTCTTCGCGCTGGCCGTTAACGATGATGCGCACGTCGCCGCGCCCGAGCTGCGTTGAGTTATTGAGGTCGCTCTGCGCGCCGGCGGAGAGCGTCAACAATTGTTGAAAGTTTTGTGTGGCCAGCGGCAGATTGCGAATCGTAGTGGCGCCGATGGACTGCCCCGTGGTGGCATTGGTGGTTTCAACGCTGGTGATCTGCGCGGAAATTTCAACTTTTTCGGTGACCGTACCGGGCTTGAGACTAATGTCGAGGCGCGTAGTTTCGGTGACGCGCACGTCGATGTTGGATGCTTTCGCCTCCGAGAAGCCCGACTTGTTTACGACGACATAGTAGCTTCCCGGCGGCAACAGGGTCACGATGAAGGACCCATCCGTGTTTGTGTTGAGCCGCCGAACCAATTGATCGGTTGCGGCGTTGATAATCTGCACGTCGGCGTCTGCGATCGAACCACCGTTGGTGTCGAGCACCGTTCCGCTGATGGCTCCGGTTGCGCCACCCTGACTGAATGCAGCCGGAACAACCAGGCCGAATGCGATTAGGAAGACAAATAAGATCCGAAGACTACTGATCCGAAGACTTTCCCCCATGCCTGACCTCCTATAAATGTATGCCTTGCCCTGTGCCAGCGGCTCACTGCACCCCTCCGACTGTAAGACGGCTCTCTCGCAGCTTTGTCGAGAAAGAATCTACGTGTGGAAGAAATCCGCGATGTAGGACTTGAGGAAGAGAAAATAGCCTGCCAACCCCTTATGCGTCAAGAATATAGGGATGAAAATTTCTTATATGGTTCATCAATCGCGTAAATCTTAGCCCAAAGGTACGAGACAGATTCGTAATCGAGAGGGCGAGATCGCTACGAGCAGGGAGGACAAAAACGACCCCAAAGGGAGTCATCCTCTTCCTCTGGCACAACCCGGCGAACTGCGCTATCGTCTAACCGAGGGCCGCGCCTCGAACGAGGTCTTTCCATGAAACGCTCCACTTTTATCGTCCTGTTTATTTTCTGTATTTGTCTTCTAGGGGTTGCCAATCCCAAGCCTGCAAGCGCGGATAGCCATGTGCGCATTGTCCGCTTGAGCCTGATCCAAGGCGACGTGCGATTCGCGCGTCAATTTCACGAGGATTCGCTGACCGATCCCAAAGCTGTGTGGGAAACCGCTACATTAAACCTTCCGCTGCGCGAAGGGTACGTGTTGGCCACGGGCAGCGGGCGCGCCGAGGTCGAATTCGAAAATGGCGCGATGGCCTTCCTCGGAAATAATACGGTTGTGGAGTTCTACGACCTTTCCCTGCACGACGGCGGACGAATTTCGCGGCTGGTTCTGCGCCAAGGCACCGGCATTTTTTATGTGAATCCCGTCACGGGTGACTATTTCAGCGTGACCGGCGGTGATTTCACGGTGGAAGCCACTGCGCGCACCACGTTTCGTGTGGACAATTTTGACGATGGCAGCACGGTGAACGTAGAACAGGGCCATGTGGCGGTTCTGCACAATGACGACTCCACGCCTCTTTCAAAAGGCCAGTCGCTTTCCGTGCAGGCTGGAGATGCCGGGAAGGTGCAGATCGGCCGAGCGGCAGATCTGGACGACTTCGACCACTGGGTATCCGGGCGAGTCGATAGCGTGGTTACCGCAACGAACTATTCCAACCAATATGCCAATACGACGAATTACAGTTCGGGCTTTTCGGATCTGTACACCTATGGTTCCTGGTTCAATGTGGGAGGTTACGGCTATGGCTGGCGTCCCTTTGGCGTGGGACTGGGATGGTCGCCATTCGATTGCGGAAGCTGGTATTTCGATCAAGGCATGGGCGGCTGGTCTTTCGTTGGCTCATCGCCGTGGGGATGGCTGCCGTATCACTATGGCGGGTGGTTGTTCTCTCCGGCGTACGGCTGGGTGTGGACGCCAACGGGATTCGGTGCTGGTGGTGGCAGGCCCGTCAACTATCGCCCGGTAACGGCGGTCTGGGTTCGTTCGGGCGGCACGATGGGACTTGTGCCGGCGAGTCCGGCCGATGTTCATGGCAAAGCTCCGGTTAATCTGGCGCAAGGCGTTTACCCGGTGCAGGCAAGCGCGGTAGGGAAAACGCTTGTAAACGGCGCGGGCGAAAAATGGTCGGTCGTCAAGCAAGCGCCGAAGGATACGCTTGTGAACAGTATGGCCAACGCGTCTTCTCCTTCGCGGGTAACGCGGACGATTATGGCGACCAACAACGGCGGGCGCCCGGTGACGATTTCGCGGCAGTCTTCGATTATGTATGACCCCACGGAGCACCGCTTCGTAAATTCGAACAGCGCGCCGAATGGCGTGGCGAGTCTTATGAATCAAAAGAGCGAGGGGAGCAAGATGGCGGACAACAAACTGCCAACCTCAACGCTCATACCGGCGCGCAATGCGGCGGCCGTAACTCCTCTTCGCACCGCGCCACCGAGACCAGCTATGACGCCACCCATGCTTCATTCGGCGGGCAACGGCAGAGTTAGTGCAACTCCGTCAGCAGTCTGGGGCGGTGGTGGCCGCGCCAGCACGGCGGCAGTTTCTTCCTCGCATGCTTCTACCGGCGGATCCCATCCTTCAGGTGGCGGCGGGCGTTCACACTAAATAAAACACATCGGGGTAGAAAAGAGACGGCCTGGGAGAAATCTCGGGCCGTTTTTATTTTTGAATATGCGGCGCTCAGTTGAAAATCATGCCGGCGTAGCCGACCACGGTGCTGCGATCGGCGGAAACGTCGCCAGACGTTGCATAGCGCACCACCTGGGCGTGACGAACGCCGAGGTATTTCGTGGCCGTGAGCATAACGACCGCCGGGCCCAATCCGCACATGGAAATTGTTTCTTGCTGGCACGCGTTATAAAGTTTCTTGGCGTCGAGCTGCAAAAGCGATTCGATAGCAATGTGATCTTTCCATCGAGTAGTCTCGTCATCTTCATAATGATTCATGTCGGAAGACGTGACGATAAGCACTTCCTCCTCGATGGCGGCGAGAGCGCGGCCAATCGCCTCGCCTGCCTGCAGCAACTCCTCGAAGCGAATCGTACCAATAGCTATCGGCACGAAAGACAAAGTCGGGTCCAGTTGCTGCAGGAAGGGCAACTCCACTTCGAGCGAATGCTCGCGGCTGTGCGCTACGCTGTCTTCGCGAAGTTGTGGGCAAGCTTTGAGTAGTTTCGTAGCGAGTTCGGTGTCGATCGGAACGTCGCCCAAGGGAGTTCGCCATGCCCCTTCGGAAACAATGGCGAGCGGTTCGCCGCGAGGCTGGTGGCGCACGCCCAGCAGCAAAATTTTTCGCGGTAACGCAATTCGAGCAAACACCGCGCCGGCAACATGTCCGGAGTAGACATAGCCTGCGTGAGGCACCAGGCAGGCGCGCACACGCTGGCGCTCGTGTTCCTTCGGGGTCGCTGTGAATTTGTTAATAAGACTGGAAAGTTCCTGAGGGTCAGCGGGATAAAACTGTCCGGCAACAGCGGGTAGACGAAGCATGAAGCCCTCCTTCGATCAGAGGGGTCGCGACGGTTTTCCCTTAAACTTGATAACCTTCAGCGACTGGGGATCGTAGTACAGAGTGATTTTATCGCCGTATTGATATCCGCCATTGTCTACAACCTGCTGCATCTTGGTGGAAGCCGTGTCACTCAAGGGAAAAGTCTGAATGGCCATATCATTTCCCTTGGCCTTGGCGGTGACTTGCGCCACATTGGCGTGCATCACGGTGCCTTCAAATTTTGCCAAGCCGGTGTTCTTGGGCTTCGGCTTGATCGCGTTCACCACGATTGGAACTGCTGTGTCCACGATTATGGGCGTCAGGACGGGTACTTGTGCCGCTGCTCGCGGAGCACCCAGCGTACCGAGCAGAAGTACACCCAGCAGCGCGCTGCTCGAAATGGCTAAAGACTTTTTCATTCGGAATCGTCCGTCGCTATGCGCAACGACTTCAAAAACCGTACATCCTGGGGGGTCATGGTCAGCCGCGTGGTGGAACGTCGCTCTGTTGTATCCTGGTCGAAAGATTCCTGATCAACCTGGATACGCAGCGATTCCAGAAAACGGCGATCTTGCGCATTGAGACGAGGCGCATCATTTCCGGAACCGTCGCGGCGAGCAAGGCCGATGGTCGCGTCCAGCTTCAGAACAATGTCGTAACCGTGGGCGCGCACACCGGCAATTGCACCGGTGATACGCTCCGATTCGGAAACGGTATCGTTAATGGCATGTCCCAATTCGCGCAGCAAATTCTTTAGGTGATCGTCTAGTTGCAAGGCGTCTCCCCAGTACCTCTAGGCTGATTCTAGGCCCACTGCAAATTCGATACAAGATGCCCTTTTTACGTTGTCCTCAATCTATCCACATCACTGTACCTGTCCTTAGGGACGGGCGCGCGCTGCCAAAATTCGTTTCCCTGCGCTAAACTGCTGTCATGTCCACGGTTGCGGGAACAGTTCGCCAATCCAGTGAACCAAGAGGCTTCGGACGGCTCTGGCGAGTAACCAGGCAGCTCTTTCATGAGATGGTTGGCGCAGCATTTGTGGTACTTGCGTTGGGATGGCTGAATTCGGCGCTTCGCGCGTATACACGCGATGTGGCTCACTGGATTATCGGCGTCTCGGTAGTAGTTGGTTCGATATTCGTGGGGTTTGCCGTCAGTTCGTTTCGACGAGCGAGTCGCCTGTAAGTTGTAGTTGCGGCGGTTAGTGAGCGGTCGCACAGCTATTTCCTTGCATCGGAATTAGGCTTCTCTCATGTCAGACACCAAAACCAATCCCGCAGTTCCCGTAGAACGTAAACACCGCTTTACCACGCTTTCCGGTTTGCCTCTGGAACGCCTATACACTTCCGAATCCCTTCGAGACGAAGATGCAAACGCGGAGCTCGGTTATCCGGGAGAATTTCCGTACACGCGCGGAATTTATCCCACGATGTATCGCGGGCGATTCTGGACCATGCGCCAGTACGCGGGATTCGGCAGCGCGGTGGAATCCAACCAGCGATATCGCTACCTGCTGAGCAAAGGGCAGATGGGCCTTTCCGTGGCGTTCGATTTACCCACGCAGATCGGGATGGATTCGGATCATCCGTTGGCGCTCGGCGAGGTGGGCAAGGTTGGAGTAGCTATTGATTCGCTGGAGGACATGGAAACACTATTCGACCAGATTCCTTTGGAAAAAGTTTCCACGTCGATGACCATCAACGCCACCGCGGCAATTCTGCTCTGCTTGTATGTTGCCGTTGCGAAAAAGCAGGGAGCCAGCCTCAAAAAACTTTCCGGCACAACGCAGAACGATATTCTGAAGGAATACATTGCGCGCGGAACGTACATCTATCCAGTGCGGCCGGCGATGCGCATCGTGACCGATATTTTTGCGTGGTGCCGCGACGCACTGCCCAAGTGGAATACGATTTCGATCTCGGGATATCACATCCGCGAAGCGGGCTCGACCGCCGTACAGGAAGTAGCGTTCACCTTGGCGGATGGCATTGCGTATGTGGAAGCGGCCCTGGCAGCGGGACTGCACATCGACGAATTCGCACCGCAGCTTTCGTTTTTCTTCAACGCGCACAACGATCTGCTGGAAGAGATCGCCAAATTCCGCGCCGCGCGGCGTTTGTGGGCCAAGATCATGCGCGAACGCTTCGACGCCAAGGACCCGCGTTCCTTGTTGCTACGTTTTCATGCCCAAACGGCTGGATCTTCGCTGACAGCGCAGCAGCCAGAAAACAATATTGTGCGCGTGGCGATACAGGCGCTGGCTGCGGTGTTGGGCGGGTGCCAGTCGCTGCATACCAACTCGATGGACGAGGCCCTCGCGCTTCCCACCGAGGAATCCGCGCTGATTGCCCTGCGCACGCAGCAGATCATTGCGAACGAAACGGGTGTGACGAATACTATCGATCCGATTGCGGGCTCCTACGCGATCGAAGCGCTTACTAATGAGGTCGAGTCGCGCGCTTCCGAATATCTGACGAAGATTGACGCGATGGGCGGCATGATCAAGGCGATCGAGGCTGGATTTGTGCAGACGGAAATCCAGCGGGCGGCTTACGAGTTC
>DASXLU010000288.1:0-6328 GCA_036496065.1 Candidatus Acidiferrum sp. | reverse complement strand
GCCACCGGCAAAGATAACAGCAGCCTTTCGCCCGACGAAAAACAGATCGCCAGCGAAGTTTTCGACGGCCGCGACCAGTTGTGGTTGCACAACGAAAACCATGCCATCCTGCAGGCCGCGCAGAAATCTTTGAAGCGCTGGCTTAAAACCGCGGAAGAAAAAGTCTACTTTTCGAAGAACTCGCGTTATCTGATTGCCCCGGTACTTTTTTCCATCGGAATGTTCGCTGCCGATCTTATTTCGCACGGAACACCGCAAGTCTTTATGGGCTTTTTTCTGTGTTTTTGGCTGACAATCTGGACCCTCGCAGTCGCCAGCATGATTCTCACGCTCGGCAAGAGTTGGAGCGCACTTCTCCACGGCACCAAGGGGCCGATAGCCGGAATCGGTAAATGCATCTTTACCACGCTCTTCACCATCCCTTTCGCGGCAGGCGAAGTGATGGGTCTCTGGTTTTTGGTGAAGGCCACTTCCGCTTCGCTTGCGCTACTCGTTGTGGCCATGGCGGTGTTGCACTTTCTATTCCTTTACCTGATGAAAGCGCCCACCACCGTTGGGCGCGCGCTGCTCGACCAGGTGGAAGGCTTCAAAATGTTTCTCGGCGAAGTGGACGGCGACCGTCTGAACCGGATCAATCCGCCAGAACAAACGCCAGAGGTGTTCGAAAAGTTTCTGCCCTACGCGCTGGCCCTCGACGTAGAGCAGCAATGGGCAGAGAAATTCTCCGGCGTGCTGGCCATGGCCGGTACGGCCCCCGGCGACAACGCTGGAATTACGCCCTCGTTCTATTCGGCGTCGAGTGGCGCAATCAGCGGAGCCGCGTTTTCCTCTTCGTTCGCAGATTCCTTCACTAGCGCCATCTCATCTTCGAGTTCAGCACCTGGGTCTGACGGCGGTGGAGGGGGAGGTGGTTCCGGCGGAGGAGGAGGAGGAGGAGGAGGATGGTAAGTTGAGAATGAGTTTGTGTGATTGTGGGGTCGCCATCCAATTATCGCCTCGCAGAGGTTATCGCGTCGCGATTCGCTGAATGCGAAAGGGATCGCCGCGCGGCCACATCACTTTGTTTTTCGACCTGCAATAAGGACAGACGGCCGTACGCTCTACCTGTTTTGCCAATCCGGTCGAGCCGACCATCCGCATACCACGCTGGCACTTCATGCAACGGAAGACTTTCTGCATCTTTCCTCCTTGCTAGAAGGCGCAACTCGGAAGTCTTCCAGGCAAAGATCTAGCCGACGCCAACCTTCAGTGGGCGGCAGGTTCAGCAGCGGGGTGAAGTCCATGTTGGGGAACCTCGTGTGTTCCCCGAGCCATAGGCTCAATCTTCATGCGGTAGAAGTGGTCGAGAGGGACGAGGCCTTTTCCCACGGGATACGCTTTCTCGATAGCCTTCACCACGTAAGCCTTCGCCAACGTAGTGGCTTCCAGCAAAGAGCGGCCGGCGGCAAGTTGCGCGGTGATCGCCGAGGCGAAAGTGCAGCCTGCGCCGTGCGCTTGTTCGAGCCGCAGCTTGTCGCCACTCAGCTGTTGCATGTCGACGCCATCGAAAAGTACATCGACGGCGGCCTTTTCCATGTGTCCACCCTTCACGATAACCGCGTGCGCACCCATGTCCACGAGTTTTCGCGCAGCAGCCTCCATGTCGCTGGTGTCCTTGATGCTCATCCCCGTCAGGGTCTCGGCTTCCACTACATTCGGCAAAATCACTGACGAGCGTTTCAGCAGTTCCGCGGCCAGATAATTTATTCCTCCGGCATCAAGTAGCTCGGAGTTGCTGGAAGAGTGCATCACCGGATCGTGGACCACATGAGTAAACTTGTGCTGGTCCAGAAATTCCGCGACTACCACCGCGTTTCCGCGATTTCCGAGCATGCCAATCTTTACGGCCGCGATTTCGCAATCTTTTGCTAGCACTTCGAGTTGCTCGCGGAGTTCGGCGCTCGGCGTGTTGTGAACCGCTTCCACGCCTTGCGTGTTCTGGATGGTCATCGAGGTGATCGCCGCGACGCCGTAACAGCCGTAGGCTGCAAAGGTCTTCAGGTCCGCGGCTATACCGGCACCGCAGCTCGGATCAAAACCAGAAATGGTGAGCAATATCGGGGGAGTAGCAACACTTTGTGGGTGAAGAGTGGTCATAACCGTTTGCGCGCGACCTCGTTCGATAAAGAAAAATAGCCAGCCACGTTGTTTGCTGCAGTTCGATCCCTGCACAGCAAAAAAGCGCGGGTATCTGCGAATGTACGCGCCCTGATTTTTGTGTGCAAGGAAATTCTCGCGATGGCGCGAGCTGGCCGGTTGCGAAGCTCCGTTGTCAGGAGGGAATTGTAGAGAATTGTAATGCAAACAGAGTTTTCGGCGCGCCTTACGAATCGATGCGCCTGGCTATCAGGGGAAAAGTCCCCGGACTAATGTTGCTTCGGCAACGCGCCCAACGGCCAGAGTCATGGCTGCGGCGCGCGGCGGCACGTGATGTTTGCGCATCATCTCAATCATGTCGTGGAACGAACGCACCATAATTTTCTGCAAGCGCACGTTCACTTCGTCGGAGTCCCACAGCAAACCTTCCTGATTCTGCACCCACTCGAAATAGCTCACGGTTACGCCGCCAGCGTTCGTGAGAATGTCCGGCAGAACTGTGATGCCTCTGCGAGCCAAAATTTCGTCGGCGTGCGGAGTTGTGGGGCCATTCGCGGCCTCGGCCACAATGCGGGCTTTTACAGCTTCGGCGTTTTGCAGGGTGATTACGTTTTCCAGAGCCGCCGGAATCAGGATGTCGCACTTCAACGTCAGCAAGTCCTCATTGGAGATTCGCGACGCCCCGGGCATTCCGACCACCGTGCCGGAGCGTTCCTTGTAGCGAATCGCTTTCATGGGGTCGATGCCGCGCGAATTTGTCACGCCGCCGCGGGTATCGCTCAGTGCGATGATTTTAGCCTTCTTGTCTGCAAGCAAACGGGCCGCGGTAGCGCCCGCATTGCCGAATCCCTGAACGGCGACCGTCGCCCCGCGCAGCGAAATTTTCTTCATCTTGCAAGCTTCCTCAACGACGTACACCAGCCCTTGCGCAGTGGCTTCCGCTCGCCCCACGGAGCCGCCGATAGAGATTGGCTTACCGGTTACGACGCCCGGCACGGTGTGTCCTGCCATCATCGAGTAGGTGTCCATGATCCAAGCCATAGTTTGCGAATCGGTGTAAACGTCAGGCGCAGGAATATCCTGGTCCGGACCGATCAGCGGAAGAATCTCGCTGGCGTAACGCCGGGTCAGCCGCTCCAATTCACTCTTCGACATGCGCTTTGGATCGCAGATGACGCCGCCTTTGGCGCCACCGAACGGCACGTTCACCACCGCAGTCTTCCACGTCATCCACGCTGCGAGAGCTTTCACTTCATCGAGCGAAACGTTGGGATGAAAACGAATCCCCCCCTTACCGGGGCCGCGCGCCACGTTGTGCTGAACGCGGAAGCCAGTCAGGACCTTCACTTGCCCGTTGTCCATTTTCGTGGGCAGCGAAACTTCCAGAATGCGTTTTGGCGTGCGCAAAACCTGGCGCAATCCCGGATCGAGCTTCAAGGTTTCGGCGGCCATATCAAACTGAATTTGCGCAATGCGGAAGGGATTAAGCTCCTCGCGCGGTGCAATACGAGGCACCATCGGAGGTACCCCAGAGGGGCGAGAAGGTATTGGAGGTTTTGAGACCGTAGCCATCAGGTTCGGTCCTTTCCGTTAAGCTGGATTTCGCTACTTTCCCTGCTTGCTACACGACGAACCGCTTCAAAATGATCCTTGCAAAATTCTCCGGTTAGGAATTGGCCGCTAGTTTTTGCGTTTTATTCAGATACTTATCGCGGCATTCCGCCGAACAAAAGTGCAGAATCTCTCCGCCCTGGCGCACGGGAAGTGCTAATGCTTCGGCAAGATGCATTCCGCACTCGGGATCGCGAACGAGCTTGCGAGTAACGGCGTCGGAGGGGACGTCGACATGCGGTCGCGAAGTAGGAGTCATGCCTCGCGTCAGGTTACGAGCCAAACGGCGCAGAATAGCGACACTCCACGAAACGATCAGCAGCCAGAAAACGAAGCGCAAAATGCGAGCAATAAATGTCATCAGGGAATGGACGCTCCCGACAGTGTAACCTTTTTACGGTGTTGTAGCATTGAGCCGAGTGTAAGCAGGGGCCACAGGGGAGTCAAACGAAAAGCTGTGAATTCAAGAGGTTGCGAGACGAAGCTGGCTGGCTTTAGGTCCGCGGAACCGCGACCAGTCATAGCTATCTTCTTTTGTATCTTGTAGATGCGCTCATTTGCCATCTGGGGGCGCGGGAATGCGATCAATGCCCATATAAGGCTGGAGAACCTCCGGAACAACGATGGAGCCGTCGGCCTCTTGATAATTTTCGACGACTGCGATCCATGTGCGACCGACGGCCAAGCCCGAGCCGTTCAGCGTATGGACAAATTCACTTTTGCCGCCAGCCTTGGGCTTGAAGCGAATTCCCGCCCGACGTGCTTGAAAAGCCTCGCAGTTGGAACAAGAAGAAATTTCACGAAACTCATTGCTCGAGGGCAGCCAGACTTCCAGATCGTACGTCTTGGCAGAAGCGAAGCCCATATCGCCGGTGCAAAGAAGCATGGTGCGGTAATGCAGGCCGAGTTTCTGCAAAATCGCCTCCGCGTTGTGCACCAGCCTTTCATGCTCATAGTAACTTTTGTCAGGATGGGTGAACTTGAAGAGTTCCACCTTCTGAAACTGGTGTTGCCGCAAAATCCCCCGCGTGTCCTTACCCGCAGCGCCCGCTTCCGACCGGAAACAGGCGGTCCAAGCCGTCACGTAAAGGGGCAACTGATCTTCGGTCAGTGTGGCGTCGCGATAGAGATTATGCAGTTCGACTTCGGAAGTTGGCGTGAGCCAGAAATCGGTGTCCTGAACCTTAAAGAGGTCGGCGGCAAATTTTGGCAGTTGCCCCGCACTCATCAGCGAAGCGGTGTTCACCAGAAACGGAGGCAAGATTTCGGTGTATCCGTGTTCGCGGGTATGCACATCCAGAAAGAAGTTCGCCAGCGCACGTTCGAGTCGCGCTCCCCAGGATTTATAGACCGCAAAACGAGCGCCCGTAATGCGCGCGGCAGCATCGAGATCCAGAATTCCCGCGCGTTCGCCTACTTCCCAATGAGGCTTTGGCTGAAAGTCGAATTTTGGCGGCGTGCCCCAGCGTCGCACCTCCTGATTGTCTTCCGCGCCTTTGCCCACGGGCACGCTGGAATCCGGGATATTCGGCAAGGTCAGCAGCAGTTCGCGCTGCTTGGCGTCGAGTTCGCTGATGCGTTCGTCAGCCTGCTTAATGCGCTCAGAGAGCTGCTTCATATCCGCCAAGATGGTGTCAGCGCTCTGCTTTTCTTTCTTTAGGCGGGCGATTTCGTCGCTAGCCTTGTTGCGCTGCGCCTTGCGCTGCTCATTCTCGGTGATCAGTTCGCGCCGTTCCTTGTCGAATGCGCGGAAGCCGTCCAGGTCGAGCGTGGTGTTGCGCTTCTTCGCCATTTCGGCAAAGACGTCCAGGTGATCGCGAAAAAAGCTCAAGTCATGCATGATGGCTAGAAGAATAGCGTAGGCGAGCGGCTCAGGGCCAGTGACACGCGCCACGCTCCACGCTACGGAAGTACCAAAGCGCAGTACTAACAGTAGCTGCGTGAAGTACCTGTCGAAATGTGTCCGACGTTCTAGTGACCCAAACAGGCGTGAAGCGCAGAATCTCCTACGTGATCGGGAGTTGAGTTCGGCTCTCGGAGGGAGCGGATATGGTCATCTGTGTTTTGCTCCTGTGCGTCGTTCTGCTGCTCGCGAGCGCAGTGGAACGGCCGGCTCCTCCGGAAAAGTCCGAGACGAACTGAGCCTCAGTCACTGTTTCCTCCATCCCCCACGCCAGAGCGGCCGGAACCCCCACCGGCCGCTCGTTTTTTTGTGACGAGTGAGATCCCGACGGATGCAGCAAAGCCAATCTCTCTAAATTTCAAAATAGGAACTTCGGGAACTCGTCGGCGGGACTGCGGGAAGAAATGAGTGGAGACAAATAAAAAAGGGGGCCGGTGCAAGCCCCCTTTATATCGGATTCGACCCCCCAATAACCGGAAACTCAGTCGAGGTTAAGTTCCGGCCACCCCGGGAAGCCAATCTCATGAATTAATTCGATAGGATGCACGCGCTTTGCCATATCCTTGAGCGGTGGAGTGTGAACAATTTTTTATTGAGAAAAAAAGACTTACAGCCTTTCGTTAGGGGTTAAGCAAAATTCGGCCGCCTAAGAATCTACAAAATCTCACAGACTGCTTC
>DASXLU010000287.1:0-7716 GCA_036496065.1 Candidatus Acidiferrum sp. | reverse complement strand
ATTTCCGAATGGATTGGCGAACTCGAGCGGGTACGTTGGCAAAAACCTCATGCCCAACAGCAGCGCGATTGCCTTCGGCGTATTTGACGAGCCGCTGAACGACTACAAGGGATTTTGCGTCAGCCGGATTTTTCATGATTTTTACGAACTGGACGCCAATAAGCTGGGCTTTCATGGCGGCGGCGGGCTCGACGCACGTTTCGATCTGTCGCCCCTCGCATTTGCATTGAGCGCCTTGCCTCCCGACACTCCGCATTGGGGCAAAGATTTCAAGAAAACGCTGGCGCAGAATTTCACCAGAACGATGGAGATTTTCTGTCACGGCACTTCGCTTCCCGTGGAGACCAACAGCATTTCCTTGGATGCTGACGTGAAAGATGCCTGGGGACTTCCGGCGCTGCGCATGACGTTCCGCGACCATCCGGACGATTTGAAGTTGGCGACCTGGATGCAAGCTCGCGCCATGGAAATCCTGGATGCGGCCGGCGCCAAGACGAAATGGAGCAATCCAGTCACCGAGCAGCAATTCGCGGTGCACCTGCTGGGTACCTGCCGCATGGGCAACGACCCGAAGAAATCCGTGATCAATACCGATCACCGCACGCACGACGTGCCAAACCTGTTTTTGTGCGATGGCAGCAGCTTGGTAACTTCGGGCCGCGGCCAACCCACGATGACCATCCAAGCCTTGTCGTACCGAGCCGCAGATCGAATAACGGCGTTAGCGAAACGCGGCGAAATTCCAAGCTAATCGTAAGTTGAGATAAACTGACCGCTGCGAAAAGAAGGCGATCTGCGCCCGTTGATGGCGCTGAGTCCAAATATCCACAAATGGAGACCTCATGAAGCGATTTTCCTGGCACGCGAAAATCTTTGCCTGCGGACTGATCTGCCTTGCCGGCCTAATCGGCTGGACGAACCGCGGGCGCGCTCAAGAACACGGGAATCCGCCAGGTGGCGAGTCGGCCAAGACCGCGGAGCAACAATTCAAGAATATTCAGGTGCTGAAGACGATTCCCGCCGACCAGTTAATTCCGTCGATGCAATTTATTTCCGGCTCGCTGGGCGTGGGCTGCGACTTCTGCCACGTCGAGCACCAAATGGACAAGGACGACAAGAAAACCAAGGTGACCGCGCGAAAGATGATCGCGATGCAGTTGGCCATCGACAAAAATAGCTTCGATGGCGCATCGACGGTGACGTGCTATACGTGCCACCGCGGGGCGGCGCATCCGGTCTCCACGCCGATCCTTTCCGCGGATACAAGCAAAATGCCCGCTGCGCCTCCGCATGAGCATGAGGCCGAGGAACAAGAAGACGCCAATCTGCCGAGGGCCGACGCGATTTTCGGCAAGTATCTTGCGGCGGTGGGCGGAGCAGATGCGGTACAGAAAATAAAGACGCGAGTGCAGAAGGGAAACATCGAAGCGTTTGGCGGCCACTTTCCCATCGAGGTTTATTCCGAAGCGCCCGAGAAGCGAATCTCCGTCACGCACCTGCAGAGCGGCCCGAGCGTCACGGCATTCAATGGCGAAGTCGGCTGGCTGACCACACCGGGTGGAGTACACAGAATGTCGATTGCGGAGGGCGAAGCCGCTCGAATCGACGCGTCGCTATATTTCCCGGTGAAGGTCAAAGACATGTATCAGGAGTACAAGGTGAGGCCGGGCGAAGAAATAGCCGGACGCCCGACGATCCAAGTGGAAGCCACAGCCAAAGACAAGCCAACGATGCGATTATTCTTCGATCAGGAGAATGGCTTGCTGCTGCGCCAAATTCGCTATGCGGAAACGCCACTCGGCAAGAATCCGACGCAGATCGACTATGCGGACTATCGTGATGCGGACGGAGTGAAGATTCCGTATCGCTGGACACTGGTGCGGCCCGGCGGAGCGTTCACGATACATATCGATCAAGTACAGCAGAATGTGCCGGTCGACGAAAAACTGTTTGTACCGCCAGCGGAAGAACCCGCGAAGAAATAGCAACCGCAATTCGCTTAGGCCAGGTTTTGGTTCATGCTCCCGCAAAAGAAAAGGGCCACATTGCTGTGGCCCCTCTTCCCGCAAGTTCGAGATAACTGCTACGAAATAGCTTTTAGAAGTGGAAAACAATGCCGCCTGTAAAGCTCGCGCGGTGCAGGTAATTCCTCACGTTGTAGCACCCGTAGAAGGAGTTGCACTGCACGCCCGTGTTTCCGTAGGTCGGCAGGTAGCGGATATCGCCGCGCAGACCCAGGTGACGGCTCACGTAATACTTCACGCCGCCTCCCGCGCTATAGGAAAAGGCAGTGTTATTCGCGGCGCCATTACTGTTCTCGTCGTGCGTGAAGCCAACACTGCCCGCGATGTAGGGCCGCAGCCTGTGTTCGCTGCCCCGCAACATATAAAGGCCGCCGAATTGAAACTGGTCGACGTCGGAGTGATACAGGTTGACATAGGTCTGAGTCAGAATATCGTGCCCGCTGTAGGAGGTGTTGTTGCGGTTCCACATGAACTCACCCTGAAAGTTCTCGGTGACGTTGTAGTCGATGAACGTGCCATATGCGAGGGATTCGTTGACGCGAAGAGTGTCAAACAAGCTCGTACCCGTTGAGCCGCTGACGGGGTACGAACCACTCGTTTCATAGCCAACGAAGGGGGTGACTTCGAATCGTCCCTGCGCCTTCGTGGATATGGCCGCCAAGAGGCACAGGACAGCAGCTGCGAACCACGGGGTTCGAGTCTTCATGGGAGTAACTTCTCCTTTTCCTTACGGAATATCGGCTGGGTCTTAAGGAGCGCCAACCGCTGATCGGTGTGCCCTGGGCAGCTCACCGTGGGGCCGTCTTGCAACGCCTCGCGCGAACAAACGAAAAGGCCGAGTTCTCGACCCCCAAGAGTTAAACACGAAACTCAGCAGTGAGTTTCGAAAGCCCTGAGCTAACGACCCACATATTGTTAGATGGCGTGAGGAGGCCAACGCGTTTCCGCACAGGAAGTCTTGCCTTAAATATCTTAATGCGAATGATTTGCAGGGGAAGGCGCGAATGTTGTTATGGGAGACGAAAACGTACCCTGACGTACCTAGTGACCGGCCGATTTCTCCGGTCGGGCCTCCGCCCCTGAGGAGGTTCCTTCGTGTTTGGCTTCTGACTTGGCGGATGCTTCGCCGGAGGCAGTCTCTGGCGACTTATTCAGGTATTGCACGATGACCGATATCCGGCGGTTGGAAGCATCGAGCGGAGCATCCGGTTTGCGAAGACGCTGATCGGCGAATCCGCGCACCTGGGTAATCTGGCCGGTTTGCAGGCCGCTGATTTGCATCAGGCGACGCGCGGCATTTGCTCGATCCACGGAAAGCTCCCAGTTGCCGTATGTAGCGGTGGGCGGATAGGGCTTGGAGTCCGTGTGGCCTTCCATCGCGACGTGATTCGGTAGCTTGCCCAATTCCTGGGCGAGCAGCTTCAGCAAGTCTCCGCCTTCGTGGCTAACCCCTGCGCTGCCCGAATCGAAAAATGTTCCGACGTCAGACTCGGTAAGCTCGATACGAAGGCCCTCATTGGTCACGGTCATATCAATGTGATTTTCCAGCTTGTCGAATTCGGGAACTTCGCGAATGGCTTTTTCCAACTGATTTTTCAGGTCGTGCATATTGTCTTTGGTGACGACCAGTTCCTCACCGACACCCGCCATATTGCTGCCCATCATTTTTGAAGTGCCAGCGGGATCCTTGAAGTAACCGGCGATGGCTTTTTTCACTTGCACGCTGCTGTTCATCAGCCAGAGCACGATGAAGAGAGCCATCATGGCTGTGACAAAATCGGCATAGGCTACTTTCCATGCGCCGCCGTGATGGCCGCCGTGCATGACCTTTTTCTTGATGATGATTGGTGGAGGAGACGGCATCACCGGCCTCAGGCAGCGGCAGCAGGAGCGGGCGGAGCGGCAGCCGCCGAATCGGCACCGCCGCCCTTCAGGTACTTCTCCATTTCCTGAAAGCTGGGGCGGAGATGGCCGGGAATGGCGCGACGTCCGAACTCAACGGCGATACTTGGTGGCGAACCTTTTATGAAGCTGACGATTACCACGCGTAAAACGTGATAGTAGGAATGTTCCTCGTCGGTGCTTTTGGCCATGTTTGCGGCGATGGGCCCAACGAATCCGTAGCACAACAGGATGCCGAGAAAGGTGCCGACAAGGGCGGCCGCGACTTTGTGTCCGATTTCTTCCGGTGGGCCGCCAAGCGCGCCCATGGTGATGACCACGCCCAACACTGCGGCTACGATGCCAAGACCGGGCAGGGAATCGGCCATGGTGGAGAGCGAGGCGACAGGAATGCTGGCATCGTGATGATGCACTTCCATGTCGAGCTCCATCATCTGGTCGACGTCGAACGGCTCAATGCCACCGGCAGCCGCCATGCGAATGGTGTCGCATACAAACTGCAAGGCGTGGTGGTCTTTGAGGAATTTCGGATACTGCGAAAGCACCGGGCTTTGCTCGGGATTGTCGCTGTCAGACTCCAGCGCCATCAGCCCTTCTTTGCGAGCGCGCGAGAAAAGCTGGTACAGCATCTTCAAGGTGTCTTGATATTGCGGCTTGCCGTATTTCGCACCGCCAAAGACGCTCGCGAAGCCCCCAACAATTTTCTTAAGAATATGCAGGGGGTTGGCGATGAGCACCGTTCCCGCAGCCGCGCCACCAATGATGAGCAACTCGGCGGGCTGCAGCAACACTTTGATGTTGCCGTGCTCCATCAAGTAGCCGCCGACAATAGCCCCAATCACAACCACGATTCCGATAATTACGAACATAGCGAAATGGTCCTTGAACTACGGCCGAGCGTCAGCGTTCGACGACGGAAATACGGTTTCCTCCAGAGTCCACGCTTTCGCGCAAAGCTTGTTCGGCCCGGTAGACGATTGAGCCAATCGTGTCGTTGTCGATTGCCGGGGTGGCACCCATGGAAATTGTGACGTGCAGGGTATCGCCCCACCACGGTATCGGGACGTGCTGCACTATTTTTCCGATGTGCTCGGCTACGTTCACCACCTCGTTTGCGCTGCACTCCGTCAGGATGGCGAGAAGTTCCTGGTCCAGCCAGCGGCCCACAAAATCGGTGGGGCGCAGTGTTTTTTCGATGGTCTGCGCGACCACGACGAGCGTTGCGTCTACGGCAGCCTGACCGTAGCGGTCGCGCAACTTGGGAAGGTCGTCGATGGAAAAACAAAGAATGCAGAAAGGGATTGGGTAAACATGGGTGAGGCTCAGGCTCTCGCGGAGATGCGCCTGGATCATGGAATGATTCAGCACACCGGTCAGTGGATCCAAACAGCCAGCAACCGCCAGTTTGCTTTGCCGCCGGTCCTGCGTCTCGTGGGAGTTTGCTTCGGTGAAAATCTCCACGGCGCCGCGCATGGAGTTCTGCTCGTTACGCAGAGGCACGGTGTGGACATTCACCGGGATGAAGTTGCCGTTCTTGGCACGAAGTGAACCCGAAGCGGTAAGTGGCTGGCCGTTACGAATGGTTTCGAGCAGCGGGACCGAGGTTGCAAGCTGCGCATTGTTTCCGGTGTCCACGTGTTCCAGGAAGTCCTCCTGACAATGACGGCCCAGCACATCCTGGCGGAGATGGCCGGTCATTCGCTCGGCGCCAGCGCTCCAGAGGCAGACCTTTCCCTCGCGGTTCACGACACACACGCCCACCGGAAGACTTTCCAGCACGAGGCGGCAGAGATCCTGTTCTAAGAGCGCGGCCATAAGAGCGTCGCGAAGCAACGCGTTATGTAGAGGAGCAAGTCAAAGGCCATGCGGCAGGGAAAGATGCGGCGCAAATCTCTGAATGCGCTGGGCCGGAGTGAACCGGAAATGGGTCGTGCAGTTCCAAAGTAGGCCCGTATGTTCAGAACTGGAATTCGAAGCGCTTCGCTCTCCCGCGACTTGCCGAATCATTCAAATGTTCATCTAAAAGATGAAACCGTAATTCGCGCTGCGCATCCAAAATTGTGAGGCCAAAGGCACCGCATATGTATTTCCAACGACCGCAACAACAATCCTGGGTGACGGTGGCTGCCTGGGGTGCGCTGTCCGTCGCCGCCTTAGGAGGGGCATTTACCATCGCGAAGGCTCATTCCACCAGTCCGACGGCGCAGGCTCATGTCGACGCAAGCGAGAGCGCCGACGTGAAGATAAATCGCGCGCTTTCGGCCGGGCCCGCTGGCGTTGTCAAGTCTGCGACGGTGGTGGACATGGACGCGCAAGGAAACGAGATCGTTCTGCGCAAAGGCACGAATGGGTTCACCTGCATGCCCGGCAACTTGCAAGTCGTGGGCCAGCCGCCGATGTGCGAAGACGCGGCTTCGAGGCAATGGGGCGCGGATTTCAAGGCACACAAGCCGAAGCCGACGAACACCGTTCCCGGGATCACCTATATGCTGGCGGGCGCGACGCAACGCAGCGATTCCGATCCGTACGACAAAACCAGTCCGCCGATTACCGTGGGCCCGCACTGGATGATCATGTGGCCATTAGATCCGCAAGCTACCGGACTGCCGACCAAGCACAAGGACAGTGGCGCGTACATCATGTGGGCTGGATCTCCGTATGCGCACGTGCATATCATGGGCCAGCCCTGAGTCGCCGACGCGGTGTGGCTTCGATTGTCCCCAAAGTTTCTGCATCGCCGTGACTTGCCGTTGACAAAAAAATTAGTGCATCTGGTAGGATTCCGGCGAGGGGCCTTCGATGGTTTCGCGGAATCTGGAGCGCCTGCCGACGTTTGACGGCGAAGCAGTAAATGTAATCGTCGAGACGCCGAGGGGCGAACGCTGCAAATTCAAGTACGACTCCAAGAACGACATATTTCGACTGCAGAAATTTTTACCATTCGGCCAGTTTTTCCCTTTTAACTTTGGCTTCCTGCCTTCGACCGTTGGTGGCGACGGCGATCCACTTGACGTTTTGCTGCTTTGCGACGGGCCCATCGCCATGGGCACGCTCGTCCTGGGGAAAATAATCGCGGTGCTGGAGGCGGAGCAGACTCAGGACGGAAAAACCAATCGCAACGACCGGGTGATCGCGATTCCGTTGGAAGGCAAGTCTCGCAAGCCGGTTCAACCCGAAGTTCATCTTGATGGCAAGTTGAGTGAGAGCATCGAGAAGTTCTTCGTTACCTACAATCAGTTGCAGGGCAGGGAATTCGAGCCGTTGGGAACGCACGGCGAAGATCGAGCGTTGCAAATCATCCGGCAAGCGATGAGGCCACAATGAAACTTTGGAAATGGCTTGGGACGCTCTTGGGCGGTCTTGTCGTGATTGGGATCGTTGGTGGAATACTTTTAATTCGCCGCGGCTTCAGGGCGAATGAAGAACCGACTGCGCTCGAGCGCGTGGTCGCGCGAACCGTTCGAAATCTATCGATTCCGGGCCGCGCGGCCCGGGAAACCAATCCTTATAAGCCCACGCCCGACAATCTGAAAGAAGCGCGCGAGACGTTCACGGCGCGTTGCGCCGCCTGCCACGGAAATGACGGTAGGGGCAAAACCACGATTGGGCAAAATTTGTATCCCAAGCCGCCGGACCTGCTTGCGTCACAAACGCAAAATCTCAGCGACGGGCAAATTCACTACATCATCCAGAATGGCGTGCGGCTGACGGGCATGCCGGCGTGGAGCAGCCCTCACGAAGAACAGAACGAGGCGAGCTGGAAGCTGGTGCTGGCTATTCGCGACTTGCG
>DASXLU010000286.1:0-3200 GCA_036496065.1 Candidatus Acidiferrum sp. | reverse complement strand
CACCTGACCCTCCGGCCGCCGCCATGATTTGGCTCAAACTGTTACTCTACTGGTCTGCGCTATGGCGTCTGCAATTCAAACTCCTGTCATGCTGCTGCCCGCGGAGCGTTTCTATCGCACCGCGCTGTTCTTCCTTGTTCTTACGTCGACATTAGCGCTCGTCACCACCGGCAAACTCGATCCAATCACTACCTCGCTGGCGACGACTGCCGTGCTCTACAAAGGGTATCGATGGTGGCGCGGCTACCCTGCCGAATTGCGGCAAAGTGTGGCCACGCGCCTGGTCGTCGCCTACTTATTGTTCTTTCCGCTCGATGCGTTTTACGTGTCGAGGAATCTCACCGGTGCGGTTGGCAACTCCGCGCTTTACGCGGCCCTGTTGGCATCAGTTCACTTCCTGCTGTTCGTGACGGCTGTCCGCCTCTACAGCGCGGTTACGGATCGCGATGCGCTATTCCTCGCCATGTTGGCTTTTGCCGGCGTCCTTGCCGCGGCCGTGTTTACCATCGACACCTACTTCCTGGTCTTCTTCCTGATATTTCTTCTGTCCGCCGTTTCTGTGTTTCTGGGCCTGGAGATTCGACGAGGCGCTGCGCACGCCATTTTCCCGAAGCTCGAGTCGCGTTCCGGCCACGAAAAGCGCTTTCATCGCGCGCTGGCGCTTGCGGCTTTAAGTGTTGCGGGGGGAGCGGTACTTTTCGGCTCGATTCTCTTTTTCGTTTTTCCGCGCTTCAGCGCCGGATATTTCGCTCACGCGAACTCGCAACCCTCGTTCATGAGCGGCTTCTCGGACAACGTGGAACTCGGACAGATCGGCGAGATCAAAAAGAATTCCGCCATCGTCATGCGCGTGCGCACCGGTTCTCCCGTGAATTACCCACTTTTGCGCTGGCGCGGCGTCGCCATGTCCAATTTCGATGGCCATCGGTGGTTTGCCGACGCGAGGTCCCGCGGCACAAACCGTCCTACACGGGAAGGTTGGATCCTGCTCGCCGAACGGAGCGAGCTTGAAGGGCGACCGGCCGTCGAAATTCATTTCACGATTTGGCTGGAGCCCACGGGCAGCGAGGTTTTGTTTGCGCCATTCCGGCCAATTGCGCTACGCGGAAATTTCTCGACAGAAGGCGGCAGCTACGATGCCTCGGTACGCCGCAGTTACCTGTACAGCGACGATGCCGGCTCCGTGTTCAATCCGTCTCATAATTACGCCCCGGTGCGCTACGAAGGCATTTCCATATTGCCGGTAGCGCGTCCCAGTGAAGCGCGCACGGCGAGCACAACCTATCCGGAAGAGATTCGCACCTTGTATTTGCAGCTACCCTCTGCACTCGATCCTCGAATTTCGCAACTGGCCCGGCAGATCACTGGGGCAGCCAGCAACCCACTCGACAAGTCCGCGGCGCTGGAAGCTTATTTGCGCGGCAATTTTGCTTATACCCTGAATTTGACTGGCAATCCGGGCAAGGATCCATTGGCTCACTTCCTGTTCGAGACAAGGGCGGGTCACTGCGAATACTTTGCATCCGCGATGACCGTAATGCTGCGCACGTTGAAAATTCCAGCGCGTGTCGTGAATGGTTTTCTGCCGGGCGAATACAACAGCCTCGCGGGTGACTATATCGTTCGCGCCAGCGACGCCCACAGTTGGGTGGAGGCCTACTTCCCTGGCTACGGATGGCTGGTATTTGATCCCACTCCGCCAGCAGGCGATTCCTCGCTGGACTTGCTTTCGAAGATGGGACTTTACGTGGATTGGTTTCAATTGAATTGGAACGAATGGGTGATCAACTACGACTTCTCGCATCAAGTGGTGCTGGCTCGCAACGTTCGGCAGAATTCCGTCGATTGGACCGGCATCCTGCGCACGAAATTTCGACAATTCCAGGAACATTTTCTTCGCAAACTCTCGGCGTGGCAGGCTTCGCACGAAAATCTGCGGTTCGTGTTTCCGGTTGCGCTGGTATTGCTGCTGGTGATCCTGCGGTTTGAGTGGATTCGAAAATCGGCGCGCTGGCTTTTCTTGCAATGGCAGGTGAAGTCTGCGGCAACACAGGGCAACAACCCGTTGCTCGCATCGCGACTGTACGCCGAACTTTTGCGCGTGCTCGAAAAACGCGGCTATTCCCGCGTCGTGACGCAGACCCCGCGCGAGTTCGCGTATGCGTCGGGACTACAGCCCGAACTGGTTCCCGCGATACGTGAATTCACCGAACTGTATGTTCAGGCGCGATTCGGCGACAAACCTTGTGATTCGCTGCGCTTGCGAGCCCTGCTTGACGAAGTGCGATCCGCACCGCGCCCGCGCTGACACCACTTTGGCGTGCTAAAATAGAAAGATTGCGTGAAGGCGCAATTCGCTCCGTATGACTAAAGTTGGATTTGTCTCTCTAGGCTGCCCGAAGAACCTCGTCGATAGCGAGGTCATGATGGGCATTCTGTCGCGCGAAGGCTACGAACTGACGCCACGCGCCGACGACGCCGAAATTCTGGTCGTTAATACTTGCAGCTTCATTGAAGCTGCACAGAAAGAATCCGTCGACGCAATTCTGGAAATGGCCGAACACAAGAAATTCGGCTCAGCCAAAAAATTGATTGTGGCGGGCTGCCTGGTGGAACGCTACCGCGACCAAATCCTCGAGCAGGTTCCAGAAGTCGACGCGGTGGTTGGTACCGGCGAGGTGGAGAGAATCATCGAAGCCGTGGAAGGCGACCTGCGCGTTTTGCCCGCGCAGCCTCCGTCGTTTCTGTATCACGATTTAACGCCACGCATTCTCACCACTCCCAAACACCAGGCGTACATCAAGATCGCGGAAGGCTGCGATCATCCATGCACATTCTGCATCATTCCCCAATTGCGTGGAGCGTTTCGCAGCCGGCGTTTTGAGTCGGTAGTGCGCGAGGCGGAAAAGCTAGCGGCGGCCGGCACGCGAGAAATTACGCTGATTGGGCAGGACACCACGTCGTATGGCGAAGATTTGGGCCTGCGCGACGGCCTGGCTCAGCTTCTTGAAAGACTTGCCCAGGTCGAAGACCTGCTGTGGGTGCGCTTTCTGTACGCGTATCCGAATCGCGTCACGCAGAAGCTCCTTGATACGCTGGCAGCGCATCCCCGTCTCGCGAAGTATGTCGATATGCCGCTGCAGCATGCCAGCCGCAATGTCCTGGCGCGCATGAAGCGTGGCTCGCATGGTGAAGCTTTC
>DASXLU010000285.1:0-12678 GCA_036496065.1 Candidatus Acidiferrum sp. | reverse complement strand
CCGCGAATTTCACCCAGGTAGATCGCCAGTTCGGTGGAGCTGGGGCCAGGCAACAGGTTCACGGCTCCAACCAGATCGAGAAATCGCTCGCGGGTGACCCAGGCGCGGCGACGGACAAATTCTTCTTCCATCATGGCAATGTGCGCCGCGGGACCGCCATAGGCCACAAAACCCAAGCGCAAGAACTCGCGGGCAATTTCTGCGACGCTTCCCTTCTCAGGTTCAGAGTGCATGGCTGCTGGTCAACGCGCAGTACCGTTTGACGCGCGAATCGCGGGTAACAGCGGGCGAGGAAGAATCGCGCCGAACAAGATTTGCGGAGAGTACAATTCACTGAAACCAGTTAAAATGAGACCGTGGTCGAGGCTTGGTTGGTGCAATGGGTTCGGGGAGTGCGAGCGAGAGTTTCCCACGCTCGACGACGGCACAGTAAAAGCAAAGGCTGCGCGCAAAAATCTGCGGTTCTGATGCGACGCAGCCCAAGAAACGAGCTTCTGTTGGCTATCGAAGCGCGGCGCTGGCGAATTGCGGCCAATATTCGAACGAAATACGGAGCTGCCTAATTTTGAGTTACGTCGGTGCATTGGTATTCGCTGCGCGGCAAAACGCGCTCGGTCATTACTGGCACAAAATTACGGACAGAACTTTCGCCGGGGTATATCACGCGAACGCTTTCGACCTGGCGATGATGATTCCGTACTTTATTGTGCTGTTTATCCTGGCTTTGTACGGATTGCACCGCTACGTCCTCCTCTACGATTACTTCGCGTATCGCAAAAATATTCCCGCGGCACCGCCTCCGGTTACAAAGTGGCCCAAGGTTACCATACAGCTTCCCATCTTTAACGAACGTTACGTGATCGAGCGGCTGGTGGAGGCCGTATCGCAGTTCGACTATCCACGGGAGCTGCTGGATATTCAGGTGCTCGATGATTCGACGGACGAGACTCGTGATGTGGCGCGAGCATGCGTGGAACGCCACGCGGCGACGGGGTTGCCGATTGCCTATATTCACCGCACCAACCGCGAGGGCTACAAAGCCGGCGCGCTGGAAAATGGATTGCAGACCGCGCAGGGCGAGTTCGTAGCGATCTTCGATGCGGATTTCATACCGCAATCGGATTTTCTGCGGCGCACGATTCCGTATTTTCTGAACCCAGGCGGCGGCGAGAAAATCGGCATGGTGCAGACGCGCTGGACGTACCTGAACAGCGATTATTCTTTGCTGACGCGGGTCGAAACAATTCTGCTGGACGGGCATTTCGTGATCGAACATGGCGGACGCTCGCGGCGTGGGACGTTCTTCAACTTCAACGGTACGGCCGGTGTTTGGCGGCGCGCCGCAATCGATGCAGCGGGCGGGTGGGAACACGACACGCTGACCGAAGACACGGACCTGTCTTACCGGGCGCAACTGAAGGGCTGGAAGTTTCTCTACTTGCCGGATATCGAGTGCGCGTCAGAGCTTCCCGTGGACATGAACGGATTTAAGGCACAGCAGGCGCGTTGGGCGAAAGGATTGATGCAGACGGCGAAGAAAATCCTGCCGAAGGTATTCCGGTCGGACGTGCCGTTCTATGTGAAGTCCGAAGCCTTTTTTCATCTGACGGCCAACATTTCGTATCCGTTGATGGTGCTGCTTTCGACGATGTTGCTTCCGGCGATGATCGTGCGGTTCTATCAAGGCTGGTTTCAGATGCTGGTGATCGACCTGCCGCTTTTCCTGGCATCGACGTGCTCTATCTCAAGTTTTTATCTCGCGGCGCAAAAGGAGCTGCGGCCGAAAACGTGGATGAACACGTTTTTGTATATGCCGTTCGTGATGGCAACAGGAATTGGGATTTCCGTGCGCAACGCACAGGCAGTGATTGAAGCAATTTTGGGCAAGAAGTCGGAATTTGCGCGCACGCCGAAATTCAAGATTGAAGGCAAGTCCGGGACGTTCGCGGCCAAGAAATACAAAAACAAGGCCGGCTGGATGCCGTACTTCGAAGTGGGACTCGGCTTGTATTTTTCGCTGGCCATTGTGTACGCGATACGCAACGAGAATTACGCGACCGTTCCCTTTTTGCTGCTGTTCGTGTGGGGATATTTGTACACGGGCTTTATGTCGTTGAGCCAATCCTGGTTCGCTCATCTGCGTTTCGGCGTGAACGCGCCGGAAATGCGGCCCGCGTCGACGGGCGCTCCAGGCTTCTAGCACGCAGCGCTGCAATTCTGCCGTTTACTATATTCGCGAATGCCATTGCGTGATGCCACGCCGCGCGAAACAATAGAAATAGAGTCGCGAAGATAATGAAAAGCAATACATCTCGCCGGCTGTCGATAGAAGAAATCGCCAACACTATTACGCACGGCGTCGGACTTGGATTGAGTATTGCCGGCTTCGTGGTGTTGCTGGTGTTCGCCGCATTGCGCGGCGGGGCGATGCAAATCGTGTCCTGCGCGATTTATGGCGTAACACTCATCACACTCTACGCGGCCTCCACTTTGTATCACTGGTTCACTGCGCCGCGAGTGAAGCGCGCACTAAGGATCTTCGATCATTCCGCAATCTTCCTGCTGATCGCCGGGACGTACACGCCATTTCTGCTGATAGATTTGCGCGGAGCATGGGGCTGGTCGCTATTTGGCGTGGTGTGGGGATTGGCGGCGGCAGGCATCATCTTTAAATTTTGGTGCGTCGAGCGATATGGATTTCTTTCCACGAGCGTTTACTTGCTGATGGGCTGGATGGTCGTCGTCGCCGCAAAACCGGTGTTCACGCATGTCCCAATGAGTGGACTTATTTTGCTGGCGGCCGGCGGTCTCTGTTATACGGCGGGAGTGATTTTCTACGCTTCGAAGCGCATCCCTTACGGTCACGCAATCTGGCACATTTTCGTGCTTGCCGGCAGCACGTGCCATTACTTTGCCGTGCTGCGGAGTTTGCTCCCGCCTCGCACTTAGATTCCCGTCTGAGCCCCATACCCTGGACCTCGCCTGTATTCATCTTGTGTTTAGGTCGAAAACGGCACTCTGTATTTCAAGGAGCGTCCTTCCCTTCTAGCCGGACGCTCTCAGTCTGAGTGCACTCTAGATGACCTCTCCTGCATGATGCGGACTCGCGTTGCCTCCGTTCCGAGCGGAATGCGCTGCCTACTAACCAGCGTGGCGGCTCTATGCGTGTTGTTAGTGGTGCAGACAGAGGCCAGGCAGTCGAATCCACAAAACGCAACTCGATCTTCCGCGATCTTGGCCGGGACGGTGCTGGATCCCTCTGGATCCGTGGTACGAGACGCGCAAATCAGTTTGCTTGAAGCAGACGGCCGGTTGGCGATCAAAACCACCACGGACCTTATGGGCAATTTCCACTTCGACAATCTCGCTCGCGGGAAGTATCGCCTGCAAATTACCGCGATCGGGTTCAAGGAATTCCACACGGAACTAACTGTCGGAGAAAAGCCGGTGTCGCCGCTTCGGGTAACGCTGGCAATCTCCGCGATCAATGAGACTGTGAGCGTAAATGCGGAAGACACCGCGACTCAGGTGTCGACAGAAGTGGCAGAAAATCAGAACGCCAACAACATCGATCGCGACGCGCTGGATCGCGTGCCGGTGTTTGATCAGGACTACATCACCACGCTATCGAGATTCTTGAGTGACGACACGCTGGGAACGAATGGCGTGTCGCTGGTGGTGAATGGCATCGAGGCCAACGGGCCCGGTGTGTCGGCGTCGGCCATTCAAAACGTCAAGATCAATCAGAATCCGTATTCAGCGCTATTTTCCAGGCCCGGCCGTGCTCGCCTGGAGATTACTACCAAGCCGGGCACGACAGACTTTCATGGCACGGTCAACTTTCTGGTGCGCGATTCGGTTTTCGACGCCCGAAATGCCTTCGCCCTGACCAAGCCGGGCGAGAGCCGCTATTTCAGCGAAGGATCGCTGACTGGCCCGCTCGGACACGATAAGCGGAACACTTTTCTGCTTTCCATGGAACAGGACGACGACAACCTGCAAGCGGTGGTGTTTGCACACGGCGTAAACAATTCGGTGATCAGCGACAATGTTCCGGCGCCGCAGCGGCATTTTTTCGGCTCGTTCCGGGCGTTTCACGATTTCGCCAACGGCGATCAATTCTGGATCGCGTATTCCTACGAATATCAAACGATGAAAAATCAGGGGGTCGGGGGCCAGGTGCTGCGCGAGGCCGGCTACAACACCAAATCCACCGAGAGCGAAATTAATGTCAGTTACCGGCGTCTTTTCTCGACGAAATGGGTAAATCAATTGCGATTTTTGGTGGGCCACAACGACGAACCTGTCTTCAGCGTGAACCCAGCACCTATGACCGTAGTCGAGGGATATTTTACGGGGGGAGGCGCACAAGCGGATTCGAAGCGAACGGAAGCCCATTTCGAAGGCACGGATGTGGTCACCTACACGAGTGGCAAACATCTGGTCAACTTCGGAATCGAGACACCGGATTTAAGCCGGCGCGGCGCGGACGACTTTACGGCTCTGCAGGGAGTGTACACATTTGGCGATATCAACGCTTATACCGCAGGCCAGCCATCCAACTTCCGGCTGCAAACGGGAAATGGGCATCTGGTCTTTTGGGAACGGAACGCCGCCGGATTTGTGGAAGATAATATTCGTCTTAAGCCGAATCTCTCGGTGACGTTGGGGCTCCGCTACTACTATCAAAATTACTTCAACGAAGACACGAACAATTTTGCGCCACGTTTCGGATTTGCGTATTCGCCCGGCAAGAAGAGTAAGACGGTGTTCCGGGGTGGTGCTGGAATTTTCTACGACCGGTCGGGGTCGCGGGCGATAGCGGACCTGCTGCACTTCAACGGCGTGGACCTGCTGCGTTTCCTGCTTCCCAACAATCCGACGGATATCGTTCCGTACCCGGTGACGCCCGCAGACCTGCAGGGAGTTCCGACGAGCATAGTGGATTTGGATCCGCGGGCACACATTCCGTACAGCGTGAACTACAGCTTTGGAATTGAACGGCAAATCACGGCCAAGAGTACGTTCAGCGCAACCTATGTTGGCAACCGCGGTATCGACCTGTTTCGTTCGCGTGATGTAAACGCGCCCACGCCGCCATTCTACCTCGCCCGTCCCAGTGACACGGTCGGCCAACGACGCCAGATCGAATCAGACGGCTACCAGAAGAGCAATTCCCTGGAGCTGACATTTCGCGGAAGGCCCAGCAAATACTTCACAGGGCAAGCGCAATACATCTTGGGAAAGACCTACAACAATACCAGCGGAATTACTTATTTTCCCGGGAACAGCTATTACCCATGGCTCGATTGGGCGCGTTCGGATAATGATCGGCGGCATAAATTTGATTTACTGGGAACGATTTCTCCCAGCGATCTGTTTTCGATAGGCATAGCACTGCAGGCGTACTCCGGGAAACCGGTCAATGTAATTACCGGACTCGATTCGAATGGCGACGGCGTGTTTAACGACCGCCCCGAAGGCGGCTTGGCACCGCGTAATACGCTACACGGACCCAGCCTGGTGAATCTGGACTTGAATGTGCAGCACGATTTCCATTTTCGAAAAGAGAAGAAAGACGGGCCCACGCTTACGGCAGGACTAAATGTGTTCAACGTGCTGAATCACGTGAACGATGCCACCTACAACGGCGTGATTGGCCCCGACGGCGGTCCGCGAAATCCCAATTTCGGCCAGCCGAGCGCCGCGTTCCCTGCGCGGCGATTCCAACTTAACCTGGAATACAAATTCTAGACCTGCGGTAACCGGCCGCCGAAGAGTGCGCATGGGCGGCAACGATTCGCGCCAACCATTGGAGTTCGGCTACAATTTGTCGTTTGCCCTTTCGCCCTGAGGAACATTTGAGGTGACCATGAGTGGCCGATCGAATCGCGCAGCGATGCCGCGTCGCGCGCTGACGTTAAAACTAGCGGCTGCTTGGCTGTTATTTTTTGGAGTGGCAGCTTCCACAAAAGCACAGCAACGCCGCGAACGCGAGCCCAATTCCGTTTATGCGCAACGACGAGCGAAACTCGCCGCCACGATCGATGGGCCGGTCGTGCTGATGGGATACACGGGCCGCGAAGAAGAATCGGAAGCTTATATTTTCACGCAAGAAGAAAACTTCTACTACCTGACGGGACACAACGAGGAAAACGCAGCGCTGGTGATTTTGCCGCTGAATGCGGGTGAAGGAAAAAAAGACGATTGGCCAGGAGCACGCGAAATGTTGTTTCTGCCGGCGAAGGATACCGCAAAGGAAAAATGGAATGGAGTGCGGATGTCGCCAAGCGATCCGGGTATCGAGGCGCGGACCGGATTCCCCACGGTAACAGCCATGCCGGAGTTGCGCGCCACGGTAGAGCGGTTGGCAAAAGTTTTTCCGAATTTCTACACGATATTGCCCTATCAAAAAGAAATGGGCGGCTATCCGCACGAGCGGGAAACGCTGGAGTGGCTGAAAAATGCGGCACCCACCGCCAACGTAAAAGACATTCGCGGCAACATTACCGACTTGCGCGTGATTAAAAGTGCGACGGAAATCGGGTTTATTCGCAGAGCGGTCGATCTATCGGTCGCGGCGCATATGGAAGCCTTCAAGATGACCAAGCCGGGACTCTGGGAATATCAAGTGGCTGCGAAGATGGTATATACGCACGCGATGGGAGGCTCGGAAGCGGAAGCGTACGCGCCCATCGTGGGCGCCGGGCCAAATTCTACAGCGTTGCACTATGACAAGCTGGCGCGAAAAATGGAGGACGGTGACATCGTGGTGGTGGATGTTGGCGCGCAATATTCCGGCTATGCCTCGGACATCACGCGCACTGTGCCGGCGAATGGAAAGTTCACCGCGCGGCAAAAAGAAATTTACGATGTTGTGCTGGGCGCACAGAACGCGGCCTTGCAGGCCGTACGCCCGGGAGCGATCTTTTACTGCAAGGGAAAGAAAGATTCACTGCAGAACGTCGCCTACAACTACATCAATTCGCACGGCAAAGATGGCCACGGAAAATCGCTCGGACCCTATTTCATTCATGGACTGGGGCATCACATCGGACTGAACGTGCACGATCCGTCGGGTGACCCTTGTCGGCCCTTGGCCCCGGGAATGGTGATTACGATCGAGCCCGGCATCTACATTCCGGAGGAAAACCTGGGCGTGCGGATTGAAGACGATGTGCTGGTAACCGAGGATGGGCACGAAGTGTTGAGCGAAAAGCTGCCGCGCGAGACACAAGAAGTAGAGAAAGTTATGGCGGAAGGTGCCAAAGAACGGTCCGCGGAGACCAAACCTTAACACGCGACGGCGTCAATCAACAATTCAAAGAAACTTGCAGACCTTGCCTACTAAGCAGACGGCTGCCTTTGCGGTACGCGCACCGCGGAACGCCAAAACCTCTTAACCGTTTCCAGAGAACCAGAGCTCTTCATCATATTTTTGGCCAACTGGCTGACGAAACGGGTCAGTGTGCTCTGGAAGTTCAGCGTCAATCCTTTGAAAGTCGGGGCGAAAACATAGAACACACTTTCTTGCCAGGTGTGCGTAAAGATCGCGCGTTTATAACGAGCGTCGCCACATCCCAAATCAATTTCGGAAATTTTATCCTGCCCGGTCCGCACGAAAGCGTCTTGAATCCAGTGCAGCAAGAGTTGCGAACCCGGCGAATATTCGTGGTAGTGCGGGTCGTAGCCCATGAAATCGCCGTGCAGCGTGTGCTGATATTGCTTGCCGATCATAAAGGCGCAGGGCTGATCTTTGATGAACAAAACACAAGCGCGCAACGTGCCTTTCTGGGCGGCCATGCGCAGCCAATCGCGGATCTCGGCGTTATCCCGAAATCCTACGCCCAAACCTCGTTGGTAGGTTTTCCTGGCAACTTCTTCGGTGATGCGAACGAGCTCTGCCATCTGGTTTTCTTCGCGAAAACACTGAATGCGCATTTCGCCCGGAAAATCGTTGTTTATTTTATTGGCGCAGCGATTGAAGTTGTGCCGTTCTTTACGGGAAAGACCGCGCAGGAAATCTTCGTAAGTCTTGGGCAGGCGAACGGCGCCATGAAGTTCTGTTGGCGCAAAATGATCGCGGCTGAAGATTCCGGGGATGTCGTTTGCAGCTTTGGCCAGAAACGAATCGGTTCGTTGATGCTCAAAGCGGGCGATGTCGGCTTCTCCCCGGGACAGGCATTTGCCGATCTCCCGGACTAAGAACTCGCTATTCTCGGCGGAGTCATTGCCGAAGAGTCCGCCGTGCATGAAGCACAAAACTCGCGCTTGAGCCCGGAAGAGGCCGCAGTAGCCGACCTTGAAGCTAAGCTGAGTCGTCTCCAGACGTCCCACGAGGATGGTATCGGGCTGCCCGTCGCGTTCGACGATCATCACGTGAGGCCGCTCGATCTCCGGCCGGAAGCGCAGGATCAGCAGAAAGTTGTCGATGTCGGAGGTCGGATGCGATTGCCAAGCCGTCCAGGTTTCGCGCATCTCCTCGACTTCGGAGATGCTCCTGGCGATTCGAATGGTGAGTGGGCACGGTTCGGCAGTGGGCATATTTAGGATTTAGGGGCTCGTTCAGAGACGCAGGTCTTGCACACTAATTTCACTCAGCTAGCCTTGGGGGACAATGGTTCGAAAGGTCAGAGAGAATGGAACTGTTTTTCCTGCACGAGTAGTACTTTTAGCCCAGGACAAAATCTGACGCTGTGACGCTCGTCGCGTATTTATGTTCGGCAAGTCGTCGGGGCTCGATTGAGCGGATAGGTAGTTGATCCATTGTTGGCGATTGTTTCCGCGTTGCCGACCAGGGCGGTTCCTGTGCTAGACTCGCGACCCAAGCGGCGGTTCATATGCACACAAGCGCTGGTTTCGATTCTACGCGCACGCGGGCCGAAGAAGCACTGCGCCTACGAGACGCGGAGCTTGCGGAGGCGCAACGTTTGGCGAGACTGGGCAGTTGGCAATGGTACCCAGAGACGGATACAGTCACTTGGTCCGAGGAGCTTTACCGAATCGCCGGTCTCGATCCGAATCTGCCCGCCGTTTCCTATAGGGAACACCCAAAACTCTTCACCGCCGAGAGTTGGGAACGCCTGAGAGGCGCTGTAGAAGAAGCCTTGCGCACTGGAACACCATACGAACTCGATGTGGAGATGGTCCGCGCTGACGGCACGAAGTTATGGGTCATTGCTCGGGGTGAAGCCCAACGCGATTCCACTGGTCGCATCGTACAGTTACGTGGAACGGTTCAGGATATCGCCGAGCGCAAACAAGCAGAAGAAGCTCGCCTCCGGCACGCCGCCATTGTGGAGTTTTCGGATGACGCGATCGTCTCCAAGGACCTGGATGGAGTCATCCTGACTTGGAACCGTGGTGCGCAGCGTCTTTTCGGTTTCACCGAAGCCGAAGCCGTCGGGCGGCCAATTACAATAATTATTCCCGAAGAGCTACACGCGGAAGAGAACGAGGTTTTGCGAAGGGTGAAGAATGGTGAGCATATTGAGCACCTTGAAACGATTCGCCTCACAAAGGAAGGCAAGCGGCTGGATGTCTCACTGACCATCTCCCCGCTGCGCGATTGGACTGGCAAGACGGTGGGGTCCTGCAAGATTGCGCGAGATATCACCCTCAGTAAACTTGCCGAAGCATCGCTGCGCGAGAGCGAAGAGCGCTTTCGTCTTGTCGCAAACACAGCCCCCGTGATGATCTGGATGTCCGGTCCCAACGGCCTCTGCACCTACTTTAATCAACCCTGGTTGGAGTTCACGGGCCGCACTATTCATGACGAGCTGGGTAACGGCTGGTCGGAGGGCGTTCACCCGGACGACCTAGAGCGGTGCCTGGAAACCTACACGAAGGCAATCAACCAGCGCGAGTCCTTCCAGATGGAGTATCGGCTCCGGCGACACGACGGAGAATATCGGTGGATTCTCGATTCGGGTGTGCCGAGATGGAATTCCGTTGGTTCCTTCACCGGTTTCATCGGTTCATGTGTGGATGTCGCCGAACGCAAGCAGGCCGAGCTGGCTCTTTCCGATATGAGTCGCAGGTTGATCGAGGCGCATGAGGAAGAACGCACTTGGATTGCCCGAGAACTTCACGACGACATCAATCAACGGCTCGCTTTGCTGGCAGTAAATCTGCAACTCTTGAAACGAACACTCCCCGCTTCGGCGACTACGGCCAGCCAGGGACTTGCAGAAATGAGCCAGGAAGTTTCGTATATCGGGAACGATATCCAGGCGTTATCGCACCGTTTACACTCTTCAAAGCTGGAGTACCTGGGCATAGCAGTGGCAGCGTCCAGTTTTTGCAAGGAGTTATCTGAAAGGCAGGGTGTGGCGATTGACTTTCACTCCGAAGGTATCCCCAAGGATCTGCCTCAAGAGATCGCCGTTTGCCTCTTCCGTGTCTTGCAGGAAGCTGCCCAGAATGCTGTGAAACATAGCGGCTCACAGCACCTCGAAATGTCGCTCGTAGGCGGATTAAATGCCATCCAATTGATTGTGCGCGACTCGGGTATTGGCTTCGATCCCAAAGCCGCAGTCAATGGGCATGGCCTGGGCCTCGTCAGCATGAAGGAACGGCTGAGACTGGTCGATGGAGAACTTGCAATTGAATCTCGACTCCACGTCGGCACGACAATTCACGCTCACGTGCCGCTCAATCCCAAAATGAAGTCTGCGGGTGCTTAAGATCAAAAATACCTGCCGCATATCAGCGTCACCCCGAGGCTCGATTGACCCGGCTGCGGTGGGGCCGCTATACTGAAAATCCGCGCAGTGAGCGCTTTTCAGCCCTGCGTGCCTCGTGTGATTCCACAAGCGGTCCTTCGGGCAGCCGGTTGGAATTTCCGATCCGTAATTGACTTTAATGGGAGAGTTTCCGGCCTCGGGTTTGCCGCGGGGTCACACCAGCGTATGAGCAGCACGAAAGCCACACAACTCCGCCCCGGCATGGTTATCCAACATGAGGGCGCTCTTTTCACAATTTTCAGCACCGAACACCGCACTCCGGGCAACAAACGCGGCTCGATGCAGACTCGCATGAAGAACTTGCGCACCGGCGCGATTATCGATTACCGCTTCCGCGCGGAAGAATTCGTGGAACGCGCCATTCTGGATGAAATCGAGTTCGAATACCTCTACAGCGAGGGCGAAGATTTCCATTTCATGAATACCCAGACGTACGAGCAGATGCAGATGACCAAGGACGAGCTCGGCGAGACGGTGTATTACCTGGTGCCGAATACCCTCGTCAAAATTGAGTTTTTCGACGAGAAGGCCATTGGCGTAGACTTGCCGGACACCATGGATTTGAAGGTGGTGCAGACCGAGCCGACGTTGCAGAAGGCCACGGCCAGTTCGGTGATGAAGCCTGCGACGCTGGAGACCGGGCTGGTGGTGAACGTGCCGCCGTTCGTGAACGAAGGCGACCGGATTCGCGTGGATACGTCGGAAGCGCGCTACGTGCAGCGCGTGGAATAGTTTCCGCCTCCGCAGCTGAGCCTGCCTTCGGGTGGATTCAGAAGAGGTGAAAGAAGAGAGCCTTCCGGTGACGGGCGGCTCTTTTTCTTTTCACAGGACCTATCCGTTACACCGTCATCCCGACCGGAGGGCCGCGCATTTTGCCGGGTGCCCAGGTTCGCATTTGGGGTAAGAACCTGGGTCTTGGGGTCGCGGATGCCCCATCCTTCGCGCCTTTGTTTTTTCCGAAGGGTGGGGATTTAGATTCCACTCCCACCATAACGATCCGCGTGTGCCGCCGGGTGCCGCACCCTTACGTTTTTCAAGGGTGCGGGTTTAGATTCAACTTCCACTCTCAACGATCCGCATGCGCCGCGGACGGCGGGTGGCCCATCCTTCGCGCCCCTGTTCTTTGCGAAGGGTGGGGATTTAGATTCCACTTCCACCCATAACGACCCGCGTGCGCCGCGAACCGCCCCGATATCCCTGTCCTCGTCGGAGCACGGCTTCAGTTCACCCTGAGCTTCGAAGGGCCGTGCCATTCCTTGTGCAGCGCGACTCCGGCTTTAGCCGCTGAGGTCCATTGCCCGCTCAGGCTTTGTTCGCTACGCCGCGTTCGCCGGCGGGATGGGCGCCGAACACGCGGTCGAAGATTTTGTCGACATTGCGCAGTTGGCGACTCAGGTCGAACGTGTGCTGGAGTTCGTCTGGCGAGAGGAACTTGGTGATGCGCGCATCTCTCGCAACGCGATCGCGGAAACTGGTCTCTGATTCCCACGCGGCCATAGCATTTTCCTGGACGGCCTTGTAAGCGTCGTCGCGAGCCATGCCCTTCTCCACGAGGTCCTGCAACAACTGCCCGGAGTACACCAGGCCGTGCGTGGATTCAAGATTCCGCAGCATCCGATGAGGAAAGACTCGCATTTCGCCGACGATGCGGGTCATTTTCGCCAGCATGTAATCGATCAAAATTGTGGAATCGGGCAGAATGATGCGTTCCACCGAACTGTGGGAAATGTCGCGTTCATGCCATAGCGCGATATTTTCGTAGGAAGCCATCATGTTGCTGCGCACCAGGCGCGCCAGCCCGCAAATCTGCTCGCAATTGACCGGATTGCGCTTGTGCGGCATAGCCGAACTGCCGCGCTGTTCGCCACCGAAATGTTCCTCAGCCTCGCGCACCTCGGTGCGTTGCAAGTGGCGAATTTCCAGGGCGATTTTT
>DASXLU010000284.1:0-2429 GCA_036496065.1 Candidatus Acidiferrum sp. | reverse complement strand
AGACAGAACGCGCCAAGAATTTCACCGGACGCGAGACGTTTGAGGTAGCGCGATTTTTGCTCGTCGCTGCCGAAGCCGAGAAGCGGAATCTGCACAGCGGAATTGGTTACGGCAACAGCCGTGGACATCGCGGCATGAACGCGAGCGACCTCCTCGAGCATCAAGACGTAAGAGATGGTGTCGAGCCCAGCGCCACCCCAGGATTCGGGAACCAGCATGCCGCAGCAACCAAGTGCGCCAAGTTTCTGGATGGCGTCAAGCGGAAAGTGATCGGTGCGCTCCCACTCTTTGACGTGCGGACGAACTTCAGCGTTCATGAAGTCGCGAACAGTGTCGCGAATCAACGTTTGGTGATCGGAGAGAGAAAAGTCCATGACGTGAAGCAAGAATGTTAGCACGGCTCAGAACGTCGAGTTTACGGTTGCCAGTCGAAAGCTTAGCGGTCCAATCCCTGAATCTTGGCGGCCATTCTCCGCGCCCTCTGTGGACCTCTGCGCCCTCTGTGGTAAATTCTTTCTTAGGCAAATGTCACAGCTTGAAAAGCTCCCGCAGGCGCTTGGTCTGCTGCCGGCTTACCGGAATTTCAGTTTGTTTTTTGTCGTTCATTTTGATCATGAAGCTGGATTTAAACCAGGGAACAACTTCCTTGATGTGGTGAATATTGACGAGAAATGAGCGATGCGGGCGCCAGAAGGAATCGGAATCCAGCGCGGCGTGCAGTTCTTCGAGCGTGCGGTAGTTCGACGACCCTTCCACTTCCTTGGACGTCACACTGATGAGTCCGTCCTGGATGGAGGCAAAGACCAAGTCTTCCGCATCGACCAGCAGCATGCGCTGCTGCGACTTCACCATGATTTTCGACGGAGCGGCGGCGGTGGGCTTGGCGTTTCCAAGTTGCGAGACAAGCTGCTCGAGCCGGTCGGTGGGGCTGACTTGCGACGCGATTTCGCGCTGCGCTCGCTGGATCGATTTCGCGATACGGGCCTTGTCAAAGGGCTTCAAGACGTAGTCGACAGCGTTCACATCGAAGGCTTGCACCGCATAATGATCAAACGCCGTGGCAAAGACCACGTGCGGAACTTTCAGTTTGCGTTCAACGAGCTTCTTGAGCACGCCGAAACCATCGAGGCCAGGCATCTGCACATCAAGGAAAACCAAGTCGGGCGAATGTTCCTTGATGAGATTAACCGCCTCGATACCGTTTTTACCCTGGCCAATCAGATTTATCTCTGAAAAACCTTTCAGGAGAAACGCCAGTTCTTCGCGAGCGGGCTTCTCGTCGTCCACGATTATAGTGTTTATGGGCATTTAGTTGAGGATTTGAGTATAGCGCGTGATAGGCGGCTACAAGAAGCAAGAACAACTTGACGCAGAGAGGGGCAGAGAAAGATGCGTGCCGCATGGAAACCCATGACGGTTCGGGTATGATGCGGATTCGAATACAACTAGAGACGAGGGTGGGATGGCTAAGAAGGGCAAGCAGATAGCGAGAATTGTAAAGAGCCAGGTGATGTACACGGGGCCGGTATTCGGCGTGCGCCGCGATGAAGTGATTGAGCCGGGTGGCGTGCGCACCACCCGCGACATGATTACCCACTCGGGTTCTGTTGTGGTGTTACCGGTACTTCCCGATGGCCGGGTGATCCTGATCCGTCAATATCGCCACGCCACACGCAGCTATTTGTGGGAGTTGGTGGCCGGGCGGATGGATGAGGGCGAGACGCCCAAGAAGGCTGCAGCACGCGAATTAATCGAGGAAACCGGCTACCGCGCGAAACAGTTCAAGATATTTCTGGACATGTTCCCTACCCCTGGATTCCTGGAGGAGAGGATGTACATTTTACTGGCGGAAGGACTTACGCCAGGCGCTGCGCAGCCGGAAGAAGACGAAAAAATCGAGGTTCGCGCCTACAACCTGAAGGAATTGAAACAAATGTTACACCAGGGCAAACTGCACGACGCGAAGACCGTCGCGGGCATCTTATACTACCTTACATTTTTGCGGTAGGCTTTCCAACCAGGATTGGCCGTTTCAATCGATTTTTGCTTGGAAAACCAACGAGCAGCATCCCACCCACTCGGAAAGCTCCAATTCTGCATAAAAATGCACAGCATTGAAAAATATCCCAGGCTGAGCTATTGACTCCGAAGTCTGATTTGATAGACTCCGCGCAATTCGTGCTCATGGCGGCGATTGCTTTATTTTTCCGCCCCAAGAGTCACCTGCCAAAGGAGACACGAAGTGCTAGGTACAGTGAAATGGTTTAACAATTCGAAAGGATACGGATTTATCGGCCGTGAAGACGGTCCCGATGTGTTCGTACACTATTCTGCGATAGTCGGGGACGGTTACCGAACGTTGCAAGAAGGTGACCCAGTCGAATTTGAAATCGTACAAGGTCCGAAAGGTCCCCAAGCATCAAACGTTA